>JBFYQI010000361.1:0-2717 GCA_041302875.1 Ignavibacteria bacterium | reverse complement strand
CGCGAAGAAAGATCTCGACCTGACAAGTTCTGAGGTAACGGAAGCGTTCTTTCGGAGCGAAAGGCCGTCGTATGTGTTCCTGGCGGCAGCGAAGGTTGGTGGTATTCTCGCGAACAATTCATACCCCGCCGATTTCATTCGCATCAATCTCTCCATTCAGAACAATGTCCTCGAGTCAGCGCGCCTCAACGACGTGAAGAAACTGCTCTTCCTCGGAAGTTCTTGTATCTACCCGAAGCATGCCGAACAGCCGATCAGGGAGGATTCGCTCCTGACCGGGGCATTGGAACCCACGAACGAAGCGTATGCCATCGCAAAGATCGCCGGCCTGGTCATGTGTCGCTCGTACAATCGACAATACGGTACGAATTACATCGCAGCGATGCCAACGAATCTGTATGGACCGAATGACAACTTCGACCTCGCCTCGTCACATGTACTTCCTGCCCTCATCCGTAAGTTCATAGAGGCGAAGGACAATGGTCTTCATTCAGTGTCCGTTTGGGGTTCGGGAATGCCGAGACGCGAATTTCTGTACGTCGATGACTTGGCAGATGCATGTCTGTTCCTGATGAACAGGTATGAAGGAAATGATGTCGTCAATGTTGGAACGGGGATCGACATATCGATCGGTGAGTTGGCCAAGATGATCGCTGAGGCGGTCGAATTCAAAGGGACGATCGAATATGACCCATCGAAGCCAGATGGAACTCCAAGGAAGCTTCTCGATGTCTCTCGCCTGAATGAGCTTGGATGGAAGGCGACGACAACACTCGAGGGGGGAATTCGGCAAACCGTGGAATGGTATCGACAAACCCTCCAAAGGAAGCGTTGATCGTTTCCTGACCGTTCGCTCGATCAATGATGCGTGCTCGGGGTCACATCCAGTTCCTTCCACCCTGTGAATTGCGCTGAAATCCTCAAAAGCACGATCCAGAGGGGGGCTCGTATTGCCCTTTAGATTGCGCGTCGGTGGATATTTGGTTAGTTTGCTTTTGGGAATAGTGGGAGGCTCCGCGGCGTGTGATGGTACTATCTGAAAACACGTCGCGCGACCCATCGTATGATCCATCGAAATTGGCGCACAATCTTCATTCTCTTGACGCTTTTCGTCGACAGCGGGGCCGTCGCGCTTGCCGCGAGCGCGGCATTCGCCGTGCGAAGCGCGATCCCCAACATTACCTATCTTCCTAGCACCATCCTGTATTACTACACAGCCTATTTCGCAGCCGCGACTCTCTTCGCTGCATTGCTCGTCGGGGTCTATCGATCTGCATTCCATATCAATCTCGCCAGACAATACTACCTCGCATCAAAGGCGTATTTCTATTCGCTCGTCATCGTCTTTGCGTCGCTGTATATCCTCCAGCCCGCCAATATGGCCCGGCGATTCACGATATTATTCTACGCGATTCTCCCCTTCACATTCATGGCGGGGCGGTGGCTTCTGAACAAATTCAATTCAGCGATGCGTAGACACGGCATCGGCATGCACAAGGTTCTGCTGGTGGGTTACGACTCTCAGGCCCACGAGATCATCGAACGCTTTCGGAAGCTTCCGGAGCTGGGGTATTCTGTGACGGGGGTCCTGACCCATTCGCGGCATGCGCGCCAGCTGATGTCGAAGGAAGCAGGAGTGGCGGCGTACAGCCTCGACCAATTGGAAGATGTTCTTGTGCGGGACAAGATCGACCGGATGTTCATTCCGTCAACAGCAGAACTTGCGAATGGCTACGGTGCAATCGTACCTATTTGCAGAAGACACATGGTCAAGCTGAAGGTGCTTTCACCCGAAGCCGATCGTCTCCTGCGAATGGCGCACGTGTACGATATCGCGGGAATCACCGTCGTGGCTCCCATCCATCATCGATTGGCATGGGCCAAACGCGTTGCAAAACGCATCTTCGACGTGGTTGGAAGCGTCCTGGTGATGTTTGTTCTCTCGCCAATCTTCATCGTCACTTCGTCAGCTATTCTGCTCGAATCAGGCTTTCCGGTCTTCTTCCGACAAAAACGTACAGCGATCAAGGGAGGTCCTTCATTCGATTTCTTCAAATTTCGGTCCATGGTTCACAACGCTGACGAGCTCAAAGAGGGTTTGATCCTCAAGAATGAAAGCAATGGGGGATTGTTCAAGATGAAGAACGATCCTCGTATGACAAAGGTCGGACGCATTATCCGGAAGTTCTCGATTGATGAGCTGCCTCAGCTTTACAACGTTCTCCGGGGTGACATGAGCCTGGTTGGACCTCGACCGTTGCCAATAGGGGATTTCAAGAAACTGTCGCTTCACTCCGAGTACTGGGATTCGATCAAGGATCGCACCCGTGTCAAGCCCGGAATGACAGGCTTGTGGCAAGTGTCCGGCCGCAGCCATCTTGGATTCGAAGAGATGATCTGGCTCGACCTGTACTATGCTGAGAATCAATCTCTCCTCTTCGACCTCGAAATCCTCTTCGCCACCATCCCCGTTGTCCTCTTCGGCAAAGGGGCCTATTGAGCAGTGTCCCGCCTCTGGTAATCTGGACATTTTCTTGTATCTTGGTGTAAATGAGCCTGGAGCAGAGGAGTCCAAAGCCTTTGAGTAGTTGAGCCTTTGAGTGCAGAGCCTCTGAGCCTATGAGCATTTGAGCCTTTGAGCTAAATCATCGATGTTCTGCTCACAGACTCAACGACTCATTGGCTCATGGGCTCATCGGCTCGAGGCTCCTGGACTG
>JBFYQI010000347.1:0-3846 GCA_041302875.1 Ignavibacteria bacterium | reverse complement strand
ACGGCACCTGCCGCTTTGACTCCGTCTTCCATCATTGTCATGCAGAACGGACAAGCAGTGCCGATGACGTCGGCGTTTGTCGCCAGTGCTTCTTCTGTGCGCTCCACATTCACCCGTTTCCCCTCATGCTCTTCCATCCACATCCGTCCCCCCCCTGCGCCGCAACAGAAACCACGGGATCGGGAACGCTCCATCTCAACAACGGAAATACCCGTTGCGCTCAGCACGTTTCTCGGCTGATCGTACACATCATTGTAGCGGCCGAGGTAACAGGAATCATGGAATGTCACCGATTCGACCTGATCGTGGCTGACCTTCAGTCGTCCCTGATTGATCAGCTGCACGAGGAAATCGGTGTGATGGACGACCGTGTAGTTCCCCCCAAATTGCGGATATTCGTTGCGGAGCATGTTGAAGCAGTGCGGACATGTCGCAACGATGGTCTTCACGTTGTAGCCGTTCAGCGTGGCGATGTTCTCCTTCATGAGCATCTGCGCGAGATACTCATTGCCGATGCGTCGCGCCGAATCTCCCGTGCACTTTTCCTCATGCCCCAACACCGCGAATTTGATGCCGGCCTCCTTCATCAAGCGCGCAAAGGCACGCGTCACTTTCTGATACCGGGCGTCGAACGCTCCGGCACAGCCAACCCAGAACAACACCTCCGCATCGGGCGCCTGTGCGATGAGGGGGACATCCATTCCTTCCGCCCAGTCCATGCGACTCGACGCCGGAAACGCCCACGGGCTTCCGTTGTTCTCGAGATTGCGGAACACCGTCTGCACTTCCGCCGGGAAGTTCGATTCCATCAGCACCAGGCTGCGCCGCATGTCGACGATCGCATCAACGTGCTCGATGTTCACAGGACACTCCTGCACGCACGCCATGCAGGTCGTACAGGCGAAGAGCTCTTCGGCCGTGATGTAGTCGTGCACCAGCCCCTTTTCCAGCGGTCCTTTCCCTTCCCCGGCGGGCGGCACCCGTTTCGCATCGAGAACGTAGGGAGACTTCTCAGCTAGTCGGTGACGGATGTCGACAATGATCTTCCGCGGCGAGAGGAGTTTGCCGGTCGTATGTGCCGGGCACGCTGCCGTGCAACGACCGCATTCCGTGCAGGTGTATCCATCCAGCAATTGCTTCCACGTCAAATCCTCAATATCCGTCGCGCCATACTTCTCGACCCCCTCCACTTCGAGATCGATCGGCTTCAGCGCACCGCGTGGTTTCGTCGAGCTCAAGAAGACGTTGGGAATCGAGGTCAAGACATGGAGATGTTTCGAATACGGGAGGTAGTTGAGGAATGCCAGCACCAGTCCGATATGCAGCCACCAGAACACCTCGAACAGCACCTGGAGGGTATCAGTCGCCGTACCGACAAAGACCGGAGCGATCCAGGCGGAGAGAAAGCGTCCTTCGTCAGGAACAGACAGCAGCCCGCGCGTCGCGTTCTGGCCAAGCGTGCTCAACATAATGAGGAGGATCATCGAAAGGATGAGGATCGCATCCATCTGACCGTGTCCCTCGACCTGGAGCCGCTCTGGCCTCAGAACGAGGCGCCGGAACAGTGCCAGGAAGACGCCGACGATGACGAGTCCCACAAACAGATCCTGCAGGAACGCGAGGGGTGGAAACACCGGACCGAGCAGACGGAGCGAGAACTGCGGGATGAGCCCTTCGCCGATCGACTCGATGACCGCAGTGAGCAGAACGCAGAATCCCCAGAAGATGAACGCGTGCATGAAACCCGGCATCGTTTCGCGGAAGAGCTTCGATTGGCCGATCGCGATTCGGAACGTCCGTCCAAGGCGTGCTCCGATGCTATCCAATCGGTTCTCCGGCTTTCCAATCCGAAGGTTCGTGATCAATCGGCGGACGTTGAAGGCAAATACTCCGAATGCGCCGATCATCACGACCAGAAAGACGATGCTCTTCATCGGAAACATGGGCCCAGATCTCCTACATGGTCATCGTTGCCGTACACACCGTCACCGCTTCACCTGTGATGCTCACTCGTTCGACCCCGCCATTTTTCCGCTCCACACGAACGCGCACACGGCCTGGACGTCCGATGATATCCCCCTGTTCACCCACGTATTCTCTTCGACCATCGGGAAGGTCCCGAACCGGAATGCGGCGCCCCTGACGGGAACCGAACAATTCCAGGTACACGCCAAGCGGGCCGTTGGCTGAGCCCGTGACGGGATCTTCGTTGATCCCGAACGAAGGGGCGAAGAACCGCGAATGGACTGCCGAGGCTGCATCGACCGTTTGGAGTGAAAAGACACACACTCCCATCAGCTTCTTGCGCCGAAGGAGCGACCCCAGATCATCGAACTGCGGTCGTATCTTCTTCAGCAATGAAAGCCTCTGAACCGGTATGTAAAGATAGAGATCTTTGACGATCGGCATGCCGGGGATGAGATCGCGGCGCTGAATCCCCAATGCCCTTAGAACGTCTGTCGGCGGCTGCTTCAGCCTGTGAAACTTCGGGATTGGGAGATCGAACTCGACGCTGATTCCTTTGAAGTTCTTCTCAACCTTGACGCGGAGAATGCCGCTCCGGGTTTCCAGGCGGAAGTAATGCTGTCCGTTCGAACTCATTCCGGCAAGCCCTTCTTCGGCCAGGGCATGAAACCCCGCGATCGTCGCATGCCCGCAGAGCGGCACCTCCTCCGTGGGCGTGAACCAGCGGATACGTATGTCCGCGTCCTTGCGCGACGGGGGCAAGATGAATGCCGTCTCCGAGAGGTTCATTTCGCTCGCGATCATCTGCATCACGTCCTCACGCAAGCCCCGAGCATCGACGAGGACGCCCGCCGGATTTCCCTTGAACGGAGTGCTTGTGAACGCATCAACGTGCTTCAATCGATAGAGTGCCATATCACCTCCGACCTTGAAGAATCAAGTTGCGTACTCACTTCCAGAGCGAGATCGCCGTAAGGGCCTTTCCGTCCTTGATGTAGTACAGTCTTGCATCCTTCACAAAGAACGAATCCGGTACTGGAATATGAGCGGACGTATCCAGCACATCGGCATGGAGCAGGCGTCCGTTCGCGCAATCGACGACGTAGATCCGGTTCGTCAGCGTGGGCATCATTCCCGGATTCTGTGCATTCCGCGTGTACCGATTATAGACAACCCGGTCGCGAAGTCGAATCCCCTCCAGATCACCTATCACCTCGTAACGCGTGTCGATCGTTCGCATACGTCGAATGACCGCTTCAGGAAGTTCCTCTTCATCCAATGGACGCGGAAGCGCAAACGAGTCATTCGCGTCCAGAAGACTGTTCTGCAGACGAAATAACTCCTCGAGGGAATCAGAATACTCTCGGCGGATCACACCCGTCCGGACATCCAGTTCCAACGCGATCTGCTGATCCGAAACCGTCTTTACCGCATAGACGGAGTCCGATCTGCCGAACCAATACGTGATCTCCGGGGCCTGCCAGAGCAAATCCCCCGTCGCAAGCGACAGCGCGTAGAGGCCGCGATGCTCCGGGAGACTGGGCTGGGCGTAGCCATGGATGAGCAAGGTTTCGTCCTGGAGTGCCTCGATGCCCAGCCACCAAGGCTCATGCAGTGCACGGGGAGGCCATTGCAGTGTTCCGTCCCGTTCGCGGAGACAGAAGAATCTGACCGTTCGATCACCTTCCTGGCGCATCTCTCCAGCAATATATCCCGTCGCGGACGGGAGCAACCGCCAAATGCTGCCATCGGATGCGAACGTCCAATCGGGACGAAGCCGCGGAGCACCGAGCAATGATCGCAGAAGGTTCATGGCGTCGAAAGTGTACGAGATTTTTGCCTAAAACAAAAAAGCCGGACTCTTCAGCCCGGCTATCAATT
>JBFYQI010000516.1:0-2831 GCA_041302875.1 Ignavibacteria bacterium | reverse complement strand
GCTTTCGCCAGGTTCAGGTCTTGTTTCAGGGCTGATTGAATGAGCAAAAGTTCTGTGACATTATCCATAGTGATCAGTCCCACGAGTTGACCCCGCCGGACGACGGGCATCGTATGGCATTCTGGGCGTTTCGGCCACGGCGCGATCCAGAATTCCAAGCCACTTCATAGTCATCCGTTCCTAGAAATCAAAGATCTCTCCGAAAGCGGAACATTGCACGCGGGGCATTGCTTGGTTCATCTCCTCTGGTTTCGCTCTTAACCGATGCGCGTTCCGTAGGCCATTGCTTCGAGGCGTGCGACGCGCTCTTCCATCGGCGGATGGGTGCTGAACAGGTTCATCAGTCCCCCGCCGGTGAGCGGATTTACGATGAACATGTGCGCCGTCGCCGGTGTCGCATCCATCGGGATCTGTTCCGCCTTCATGTGGAGCTTCTTCAGGGCGCTCGCAAGCGACAGGGGATTTCCCGCCATCTGGGCGCCGCCGGCGTCCGCCGCGTATTCCCGCGACCGCGAGATCGCCATCTGGATGAGCATGGCCGCGATCGGGGCGACGATCATCATCACGATGCCGGCAACAGGGCTTGAGCCCTCTTCGTTGTCCGAATTCCTTCCGCCGCCGAAGATCATCGCCCACTGCGCCATGTTGGCAAGCATGCTGATCGCGCCGGCGAATGTTGCCGCAATGGTGCCGATGAGAATGTCGCGATGCTTGACGTGAGCCAGTTCATGTGCGATCACGCCGCGCAATTCATCCCGCGAAAGCATCCGCATGATCCCCGAGGTTACGGCGACCGCGGCATGCTGCGGATCTCGTCCCGTCGCGAAGGCGTTCGGCTGGTCGCTTGGAATGAGATACATTTTCGGCATCGGGATGCCGCCGCGGCCTGCGAGTTCCTCCGTCATCTGGAACAGCGCCGGGTCGTCCGAGCGCTGGAGTTCCTGCGCGCCGTACATCTTCAGGACGATCTTGTCGCTGAACCAGTACGTCCCGAAGTTCATCACGACGGCGAACAGTAAGGCCATCATCATCCCACCCGTCCCACACAGCATGTTTCCAATGAACACCAGCAGAACGGTCAATAACGTCATTAACACAACGGTGCGAAGCGTATTCATGGTATCCTCCTGGTTCCTTGATCCTTGGTCAGTACAATATCCAGTTCCTGTTTCGCCGCATTGATCACAAAGGCCGCCTCCTTGATCGGGCAGCCGATCAGCCGGCCGATCCGTTCCTTGAGATCCTGCTCGGTGTTTTTGAACATCTTCGAATAATACCGGTGAAACGACTCGCTGTCGCTGTGATTGTACATCAATCGGAGCTCCGCCGGCGGAAAAGGACGAACGACGTTGACGCTGATCTCCTCTCCTTCCAGCGAGACCCGAAGCGACTGCGGATACTCGGCAAAATGTGTCGCCAGATACTCCCGGACGGCTTCTTCAATGCTCTGCATACGTCCTCCTCACAATTGGATGCAGCGATCACGGCATTGGTTCCGGAAAACAAAAAACCGGCATCCACAACGCCGAAGCGTCGTCTGAATGCCGGTTTACACTCCACCTGGCTTCCCATCCCACCATCAAGGAACGCCTTGCGGGTTGTCTCCCGTCTGTAATCCGTAGAACCGCGGCCGATCGGGAAAAGTTCCCCGATGATCAAGCCTCTGGGCGCAAGGTGAAGACCACCACCCGCTCGCCTCTGCGTGCGCTGATGTCGGAATGCATGCAGAGGACTTCGCGCCCCGTTCCCTCCCGGACGATCTCCTTCAGCCGGTCGTGTGCTTGCTCGATCAGCGTCGCGCGAACCTCTTTCAGCAGTTTCACGCCTGCTTCATCCTTCGCGAGTTGTTGTTCGGCCGGCGTGAGTACTCCCTCCAGACGAACGACGACAATGTCATCCATCACGTACGTGCGCGTCCGGTGCGGTCCGCGCCCCATATATTCCCGCTCGAACTTGGTGATCTCCTCGCTGATGTATGCTTCGATCTGTCCCGTCGATCGGTTCATCCGCGTATTCCTTTCCCGGTCTCGTCGCGTCCCATTTCGTCGATCGTCGTGCCATGCCACAACGGCGTCCCCGATCGATATCCCGCCCGGCCGATCATGTGCGACGCCACCGGCGCCGTAAGGAACACGAACAGCACGATCGCCGCCATGCGCAGCGTGACACCGTCGTCCCAGAAGAACAAGGCCGTACCGACCGCAATCAACGCGATCCCGAGCGAGCTGGACTTACTCGTTGCCGCAAGTCGAAGCAGGAAGTCCGGCATTCGGAGAAGTCCGATGCCCGCGAAGACCATCAGCAGAGCCCCCGCACCCATAATGATGAGCCCAATCGATTCGTTCATCGGTCGTTCCTCCGTTCCTGGTAGTAGGCGAATGCGACGGTCGAGACGAAGGCCAGCAGAGCGAGCAACAATCCGATGTCAAGCAGGAAGACGCTGCGCGTCCACACTCCGGCTGTGAGCGCGGCTCCGATCGCGACGATGGTCAGCGTGTCGAGCGCGATCACTCGGTCCGCCCGGCTTGGCCCGAGCATGAATCGGATGAACGAAAGACCGAACGCGACGGCGACAATTGCAAGCAGGACCAACGGGATGTACTGGAGGTTGTTCATTCCAGGATCTCCTTCACACGGCGCGCAAATCCTTCCGTCACTTCACGCCGCAATGCCTCGGCCGATTCGGTGTCGATGACATGCACGAAGATCGCATCGCGCGATTCCGCGATATCCAGGCTCAGCGTGCCGGGCGTCAGCGTCAGCACGTTTGCAAGAACCGTGAGGGCAAGGTCCGATTTCAGGTCGACCGGAACGCGCACGATCGCGGGGCG
>JBFYQI010000331.1:0-7973 GCA_041302875.1 Ignavibacteria bacterium | reverse complement strand
GCCTTGGTCGTGCCGAAGCGGATCTTCTCGAACTGCTTCGGGAATTCCTTCGCGAGGAAGTCGAGCACCTTCTGTGCCTCAGGAGATCCTCCTTTGTACTCGATCCCGGCATAGATGTCTTCCGTGTTTTCGCGGAAGATGACCATGTCGACCTTTTCCGGGTGCTTCACCGGGGAAGGAACGCCGTTGAACCATTGAACGGGGCGAAGGCAGACATAGAGGTCGAGGATCTGGCGCAGCGCGACATTCAGCGAGCGGATGCCTCCGCCGACGGGAGTCGTCAGCGGACCCTTGATGCCGACGAGGTATTCCTTGAAGGCGACGATCGTATCGTCGTGGAGCCAGGTGTTCGGTCCGTAGACCTCATTTGCCTTCTCGCCGGCAAAGACCTCGAACCAGACGATGGACCGTTTTCCGCCGTACGCCTTGGCGACCGCAGCGTCAAGGACCCGTTGGGACGCGCGCCAGATGTCCGGACCGGTGCCGTCACCCTCGATGAACGGAATGATCGGCGTCTCCGGGACCTTGAGGACGCCTTTTTCGATCGTGATCTTCTGTCCCGCGGTAGGGGGCGCAAGTTTTTGGTAGGTCGCCATCGTCAGCATCTCTCCTCAACGGTGATCGGCAGGGTGTTCTCTTTCCGCGATGCGTTTGCGGAGCCGGCGTCCGAGGTCTGCCATCTCGGTTCCGGTGTATGATTTCAGGTTCAGGACGAATTGGATGTTATCGTTCGCGAATCGGGGAGTGACATGCAGGTGGAAGTGGAAGACCGACTGTCCTGCGATTCGGCCATTGTTGGAGAACAGGTTGTAACCCTCGAGGCCGAATTCCTGCATCAGAGCCTCGGTGATGTATTTCGCCCCCCTGAGGACCGATGTGTAATGGCCTTCTGGCAGTTCGAGGAAATCCCGGCAATGGCAACGGGGGATGACCAGCGCATGGCCATGGTGGATGGGATTGATATCAAGGATCCCGACGACCTGATCGTCCGAATAGAGCATTTCGGAAGGGATAGATCCATCGATGATCCTGCAGAATATGCAGTCGTTCATAGGCGGCGAAAAATCTATCGATTTTTCAATGGAAAGTCAAAGCTGTTTCGCGTTGACTTTTCATCAAAAAACGCATAACTTGATATGCTTAGTGAAACAGAAAGCAGGAGATCAGTTTTGGAAACGCTATCCCGTACATCGTTTTTGACGCAGGGTGACGTCGAACAAAAATGGTTCGTCGTTGATGCGAACGGTCAGACGCTCGGTCGTCTGGCATCGAGGATCGCCCACGTGCTCCGTGGCAAGCATAAGCCGCAGTTCACGCCGAACGCGGACCTCGGCGATTTCGTCGTCGTGATCAACGCCGAGAAGATCCAGTTGACCGGCAAACGCCCCGAATTGAAGCAGTTGTATCACAACACCGGGTATCCCGGCGGTGCGCGATTCGATGCGTTCAAGGAACTGATCAAGACGAATCCCGAAAGGGTGATGGAGCATGCCGTCCGCGGCATGATACCGCACACGAAGCTCGGTCGTCGGATCTTCAAGAAGCTCAAGGTCTATCGCGGCACAGAGCATCCACATGCCGCCCAGAAGCCTGAGCCGCTCACGTTCTAATTCTTCGAGGAAGCACAACCCGTATGGAAACACGCATTACCGTTGGTCGCCGGAAGAACGCGATCGCACGAGTGAAACTCACGAACGGTTCGGGGAAGATCGTGATCAACGACCGCGCGCTTGAGACCTATTTCCCGTTGGAGATCCAGCGGACGGAAGTCTTGAAGCCGTTTCAAGTGACTGACACGCTCGGACGCTACGATGCGAAGATCAGCGTCATGGGCGGTGGCGTTGCTGGTCAGGCCGGCGCGGTGCGCATGAGCATCGCGCGCTCGCTGGTTGCTCAGGACGAGGACCTGCGCACGCTGCTGCGCAATGCCGGATTGCTGACACGCGACCCGCGTATGGTGGAACGGAAGAAGTACGGACAGAAGAAGGCGCGCAAGCGCTTCCAGTTCTCGAAACGCTGAGCCAGACGTTGGAACACCGCCGGCCCCTTTGGGGCCGGTCTCACAATCAATCATATTCTCCGATTCAAACGGGCAGTGTCTCGTCATCGTGGTGATGACGGGATCCCGGGCGAACACGACGAGAATAGTCGACTAACTGAAAGGATGTCGCATGCCGCACGTTACCCTCGAAGCACTGCTCGAATCGGGTGCCCACTTCGGCCACCTGACCCGCCGCTGGAATCCCAAGATGAAGCCCTACATTTTCATGGAGCGGAATGGGATCCACATCATCGACCTCAAGAAGACCCAGGACCTGCTCGAAGTCGCATTCAATGCGGTTTCGAATTCCGTCTCCGAAGGGCGCAAACCCTTGTTCGTTGGCACGAAGGCGCAAGCCCGCGAAGTGATCGAGGCGGAAGCCAAGCGCTGCAATGCATTTTACGTCACGGAACGCTGGCTGGGCGGAATGCTCACGAACTTCACGACGATCCGCAAGAGCGTCAAGCGGCTGACGAACATTGAGAAGATGGAAACGGACGGCACGTTCGACAGCATCACGAAGAAGGAACGGTTGTTCCTTTCGCGCGAACGCGACAAACTTCAAGAGATCCTGTCCGGCGTGGTCGAGATGTCCCGCCTGCCGGGCATCGTGTTCGTCGTCGATATCAAGAAGGAGGCGATCGCGGTGAAGGAGGCGAAGCGCCTGGGGATCCCGGTGGTGGCCATCGTCGACACGAACACCGACCCGCAGCTGATCGATTTTCCGATCCCGGCGAACGACGATGCGCTCAAGGCCGTTCAGCTTATCACCAAGGTCGTTGCCGATGCCGTGCTCGAAGGCTCGCAGCGTGCCTCCGCGCGTCAGGCGGAAGAAGCAGAAGAACGTTCGGCGGAACACGCCGAGAAGACAGAGAAGAAGTAAGCGTTCAAGAAAGGAATTGACAGGATCATGGCAGAGATTTCAAGCGAATTGGTGAAACAACTGCGCGACAAGACGGGCGCGGGAATGATGGACTGCAAGCGTGCGCTTGCGGAGACCAACGGGAACATGGAGTTGGCGATCGAGAGCCTTCGAAAGAAGGGGGCTGCGACCGCGGCAAAGCGCGCCGATAAAGAAACGAACCAGGGCGTCGTCGAAGCCTACGTGCATGCCGGCGGCCGGATCGCCACGCTGGTAGAACTCAACTGCGAGACCGATTTCGTCGCGAAGACGCCGGGCTTCAAACAGTTGGCCCATGACATCGCCATGCAGATCGCCGCGATGAATCCCACGTACGTGTCGCGCGAACAGGTCGAGAAGACGGTCATCGAGAAGGAACTCGAGATCTACCGGACGCAGGCGCAGAACGAAGGCAAGCCGGCGAATGTGGCGGACAAGATCGCTCAAGGACGTCTGGAGAAGTTCTATCAGGAAATGGTACTGATGGAGCAGAGCTTCATTAAAGACGCGGGCAAGACCATCAAGGACCTCGTGGACGAGGAAACGGCGAAGGTCGGAGAGAAGGTCCAGATCCGGCGATTCGTTCGCTACCACCTCGGCGAGCAACCGTAATCAGAAGTGTCAACACAATCCCGAAGTGATTCGGGATTTTTTTTAACTGGACATGCCATGACGACCATTCCGTACAAGCGAATCCTTCTCAAGCTCAGCGGCGAATCCCTGATGGGGGGCCTGGAATACGGCATCGATTCCGCGGTCCTGCGGCAATATGCGGGAGAGATCTCGTCGATTCGGGAGCTGGGCGTCGAAGTTGGTATTGTGATCGGCGGCGGGAACATCTACCGCGGCATCGACAATTCCTCCGACGGCGTCGACAAGGTGACGGGGGACCATATGGGGATGCTGGCCACCGTGATCAACGCCATGGCACTGCAGAGCGCGCTGGAACATCGCGGAGTGATGACGCGGTGTATGACGGCTATCGATATGGCCAAGATCGCGGAACCGTTCATTCGGCGTCGTGCCATCCGGCACCTGGAAAAGGGCCGGGTCGTGATCTTTGCAGCAGGCACAGGAAATCCGTATTTTACGACCGACACCGCGGCAGTGCTCCGCGCCATCGAGATCGAGGCGGATGCCATCCTGAAAGGAACGCGCGTCGACGGCATCTACGACAGCGATCCGGAGAAGAACGAAAACGCGATGCGTTTCCCGAAGATCTCGTACGCAGATGTGCTGAAGATGAATCTCCGGGTGATGGATCTGACGGCCATTACCCTGTCGAAAGAGAACAAGTTGCCGATGATCGTGTTCAACATGAATCTCCCCGGCAATCTGAAGCGCGTCATCTCGGGCGAGCCGGTCGGCTCGATCGTGACGGAAGTGGCGGTCTGAGCGTTGTCGCAAGGTCCCAGATCATTCACAACGAGCGGAATAGACATGACGACCTCCAAAGAGATCCTTTCGCATGCCGAAGAGAAGATGAAGAAGGCGGTAGAAGTCGTTCGCCAAGAGTTGGTCAAGATCCGGACCGGAAAAGCGACCACCGCGTTGCTGGACGGTATCAAGGTTGACTATTACGGCACGCCGACACCGTTGAATCGCGTGGCAAACGTCAGCACGCCGGATGTGCACACCATCTCCGTGACACCGTGGGAAAAGAATATCATCGGGGTCATCGAGAAGGCGATTCAGGCGGCCAACCTGGGCCTCAACCCCGTCAATGACGGAGCGCTGATACGAGTGCCGATCCCACCGTTGAATGAGGAACGTCGACGCGAACTCGTGAAGCTTACGAAGAAGTTCGGAGAGGAAGGAAAGATCGCGATCCGCAATGTTCGCCGCGATGCGATCGAGCATCTCAAGAAGGCGGAAAAAGGGGAGCACATGCCTGAGGACGAGCGCAAACGCTCCGAACAGGAAGCGCAGAAACTGACCGACAAGCATATCAAAGACATCGACGCGCTCCTCGCCCAGAAGGAAAAGGAGATCATGGAAGTCTGACGTCCCGAAACCCTTCGTTCGTTGATTCCGTGAAGTCCCGGCCGCAATGGTCCGGGACTTCCTGTTTTCGGGGGTGTCGAAACATGCTTGATTCGTGGTGCGTATACCTCTCCTTGAGACGTACCACATTCCGGAGGCAGTCATGTCTGAACAACCACGACGATTGTATCGCAGCAAGTCAAACAAGGTGATCACTGGTGTTTGCGGAGGGATCGCGGAATATCTCAATGCGGACGCGACGATCATACGTATCGTTGTTCTCCTCATGACGTTCTTTGGCGGCTCGGGATTGATCCTGTATGTGATTGCATTCTTCATCATGCCGGAGCAGTCGGATGCTTCCGCGTCACCCGCTTCACCGCGGCCGTCTGCACCAGCCTTCGCGCTGGGCGCAATCCTCATCGCGGTCGGCGCGCTCTTGCTGCTTGACAATCTTGACCTCATCTCGTTCCGGCATTGGTGGCATCTCGGCTGGGACTTTGCCCTCCCGGCCGCGCTGATCCTTGCGGGGATCTTTGTCCTAACGAGAAAGAAAGTGAAATCGAACGATGATGCTTCCGGAGGAGCGGACGGGCCACAGACCCAGCAGGGTGGGTATGGTGCGGAGCCCAAGGAGGAATATGCGGGGAAGCCGAAGCAGTTGAGGCGTTCCGTGCGAGACAAGAAGATCCTTGGGATCTGCGGAGGGCTGGGGGAATTCTTCGGGATGGATTCAACGCTCGTCCGGTTGTTGTACGTGGCGTTCACGCTTCTGACCGGTGGTGCTGGCGTCGTGCTCTATCTGTTGCTCTTTTTGATCGTGCCGGAAGAGCACGAACCGGTCCGTGCATAAGGAGAGTCCGATGGAAACTCAAGAACCGATCGCCGGACAGGCGAAACGCGAATTTTCCCCCTTCGGCATTTTCCTGATCCTCCTGGGTGCAGGATTGCTGTTGTCACGACTCAATTTCGTGCCTTGGTGCTGGTCTGATGCCGTCTGGGTCGCGGTGGCGGCGTTTGGGCTGGCGTTGATCGTGCGTGCGGTGTTCCAGCCGACGCGGAAGAGCGTGTTCCTGGGGGCATTCCTCTTCCTTCTCGGCCTGATGATCCTTGCGCACAAATGGCATTGGATGGACAGCGTACCCTTGCAACTCCCCGCTGACATTCTGCTGGTCATCGGCGGATCATTTCTGATCCAGTACTTTTTCGAGCCGCGGCGCGTGGGACTTCTTGCGGGTGTGGTGTTCTTCGGCGGACTCGGCGCGTTGTACTATCTTTGGTGGTTGGATGTGATTCACATGTGGGATGTGCGGATGTATGTCAAGACGTATTGGCCGGTGCTGGTCATCCTTGTTGGCGTGGGGGTGATGTTGAAGCGGCGATAGAAGGCTCCCCAAGTTTCGTTCCCGCTTCTTCGAAAACACTCCCGGCATCTTAACCAGCCGGGAGTGTATCTCTCCAAATTCCGTTCTCAAGTACCCACCTGTCCGGATTCCACTCGGACGTCATGAACTCCAGGTAGTGGCTGCGATCTCGAAACCGCGAGAGGATGTCCTCTGTATGCACGTTGGGGAATCGCCTTCCGAGGAAGGACCGATCTGCAAATCGTGCATTGACGTGGATCATAGGGCTCTCCGGCGCGTGAAGATATTCATGAATGCTGGAATAGCGCCATTCGAATGGATGTTGGCACAGCTTGGCCTCCACCGGATTTAGATGAATGTACCGGGTGAGATAATCCAGTTGTTCCGGGGATTCAATCCGGATGGCTTTGAATCGACTCTCGAACACGTGTCCGGTCCAGTGTTGCTGTGCGTTCAGCGCCTTTGCATAAGACATAGCCAATCGTTTCATCAGGTCGGAAAGATCAGCCATTCGCGCGAGCCGCAAGGCGAAGTGGAAGTGATTTGGCATGAGAACGAATGCATGCGTCTCGACCGATTTCGGATTGAAGTACTCAACGAACCGGCTGAGGAAGAACGTGTAGTGGTCATCACAGGAAAAAAGCGGTTTGCGATTGTTTCCCCGGTTGTAAAGGTGGTAAAACTCCCCGCGGTCAAATGAGAGCAAACGGCGTGGCATAAGAATCCCCCCTTTGCGTTGTGAAGCAGGAATATACAACTCTGAGGTCGAGCAGGCGAGAGAATTCGTCGATCGTCCTTGGGGTGATGTCTTGGCGAGACCCCCGGCATCTTAATCTGCCGGGAGCGTGTCAGGTTTCTCTGTAGACGAATGGAGCGGTGACTGGGTGGATATCATCCGATGACCGCAAACCAGGGAAAAAGAATCGACTTCTCGATCGAGCAGGCGAGGGAATTCATCGAGTATTCTTGGGGAGATGCTTTGGCGAGACTCCCGGCATCTTAAGCTGCCGGGAGAATGTCTCGGGGAGAATGTCTCGTTCTTCCTTATGCCGCATTCGTTGCTGTCGAAGAAGATCTCCCCGCTGAACTCAGGTGACGCAAGCGACACGGCTTCGAAGCCGTCACGGCCAGGACATTCGTCAACGTATCTTGGGGTGGTGTTTTGGCTGGACTCCCGGCTTCTTAATCTGCCGGGAGTGTCCCCCCTCAGTGCGCCTCCAACCAATTCCCCCCCGCGCCGATTTCCACCTCCACCGGCACGGCCAACGGCAACGCTCCCTTCATGCGTTCCTCCACCAACACCCGCATGTTCTCCTCTTCCCGCTTGGGTACCTCAAAGACGAGCTCGTCGTGAACTTGCAGCACCATCCGGCTGGAAAGTGACCGCTCCCGAATCGCACGGTCGATGTCGACCATCGCGCGCTTGATCATGTCGGCCGATGTCCCCTGGATCGGCATGTTGATGGCCTGTCGCTCCGCGTTCGCGCGGACAGCCTGGTTGGTGCTTCTGATGTCCGGGATATACCTTCGCCGCCCGAGGAGCGTGCTGACGTATCCGAGTTGGCGCGCCGATGCCTTGGTGGCTTCGATGTACTGCTTCACCTTCGGGAACCGCGCGAAATACCTGTCGATGATGTCGCGCGCCTCCGCCTGTGAGATTTCGAGCCGGCCTGCAAGCCCGAAG
>JBFYQI010000319.1:0-2962 GCA_041302875.1 Ignavibacteria bacterium | reverse complement strand
ACGATCAACGTCGCAATGAGCGCCACGCAGAAGGTGACTGTGAGGGCGATCTCCGGGAGGAACAATCCCAGACTGGTTACAATGTGTTGCATCATGAGCGTGTCCGATCTCTGAGTTCGTTCGTCGTGTTACGGAACCATGGTGATCGACGCGCCGCTCTTGGCGATCAGGTCGACCAGGTGATTCATCGACGAGGTCATCACATCGAGCATGAAAGACGGATAGATGCCCAGCACCAACACGATGATGGCCAGCGGCACGAGCGTGAAGATCTCCCGTCCGTTGATGTCCGGCAAGTTCGCCCATTTCTCGTTCACTTTTCCGAGGAACACGCGCTGCAGCGTCCAGAGCATGTAGGCAGCCGTCAGGACGATGCCGAGGGTCGAGGCGATGGTCACGATGCGGAGTTCGTCGACCTGGAATGCGCCGAGGAACGAGAAGGCCTCGGAGACGAAGCCGCTCAATCCCGGGAGGCCGAGGGCCGCGAAGAATGCCACGGTCATGATCCCCGTATACTTCGGCATCGTGATCGCGAGACCGCCGAACGCATCAAGGTCGCGCGTGTGGGCGCGGTCATAGATGACGCCAACGATCAAGAAGAGCATTGCGGTGATGGTGCCGTGGTTGAACATCTGGAACACCGCGCCCATCAGACCCTGCGTGTTCAGGGCAGCCATGCCGAGGAGCACGATGCCCATGTGGCTCACGCTGGAATAGGCGATGAGCTTTTTGAAGTCCTTCTGCGCCATCGCACAGAGGGCTCCGTAGACGATATTGATGAATGCGAGGATGGCGAGCGCAAACGCGTATTTCTGCGCGAGCTCAGGGAAGATCGGAAAGCTGATGCGGATGAGTCCGTATGTTCCCATCTTCAGCAGAACGCCCGCCAGAATGACGGAGATGGCCGTCGGCGCTTCGACGTGTGCATCCGGCAACCACGTGTGGAACGGGAAGATGGGGACTTTGATCGCGAAGCCGATGAAGAGCGCCAGATACGCCAAGCTTCGCATGCCGGTCCCGGCCCCCGCGAGCAATGATCCCGGTTCAAAGTTGGCCGGATCCATCATCGCCAGCATGTTGAACGTGTGCATCTTCTCGCCCGTCGGGCCGTCGATCGTCACGCTGAAGAAGAGGGCCAGCATCGCCAGCAGCATGAGAACGCTCCCGAAGAGCGTGTAGAGGAAGAACTTGATGGCGGCGTATTCGCGCCTCGGACCGCCCCAAATGCCGATGAGGAAGTACATCGGGAGGAGCATCACTTCCCAGAACACGTAGAAGAGGAAGAAGTCAAGCGAGACAAAGACGCCCATCATTCCCGTGTCGAGCAAGAGCAGCATCGCGAAGTAGCCCTTCGGCGCCTTGTCGATATTCCACGATGCGAAGACCGCGATGAAGCTGATGAGCGCGGTGAGGATCACCATCGGAACGCTCAGGCCGTCCACGCCGAGAAAGTACTCGATGTGAATGTGTCCGAACCAGGCAACGCTCTTGATGTCGATCCAGCTCATCTTCTCGACGAACTGCATCCCCTCCACCGTGTTGATGCCGGGGAGCGCAAGATCGAACCGCTGGTAGACGAGCGCCGCCAGCACGACCTGGAGGAGCGTCGCGCCCGCCGCGATCCATTTTATGGCGGACTTCGCCTCCTTCGGCATCACGAGCACCGCGATCATGCCGAGGATCGGCAGAAACGTCAACCACGTCAACACGCCGATACCGAGAATTGGGAATTCCATTCTATTCCACTCCTATCAGAGAACTGATGTCATACGGTCAAAGTCTGTCGATCACCGGAACCACAGGAAGAACACGAGCACGCCGAACAATGCGAACGCAATATACGTCTGCACTCTGCCGGTCTGCAGCTTGCGGGACAACAACCCGAAGAAGCCGGCAAGATACGCAATGAAATTCACGAGCCCATCGACGATCTTGTTGTCGAAGCCCCCCACGCCTGCATAGAAGAGGAAGAACGACAAGCCGGCCGTGCCCAGCGCGATCACGAGGAACTGCAGATACTGCCACGTTCCCTCAGCCCCCGGCATCAGCCATGAGGCGAGTTCCCATCCGGCATAGAGCGAAAGGACCGTCGCCGCCGCCTTGTAGAACATCGCGCCCCACGCCCCTTCCTCCCACGTCCTGTTCGTCCCTTCGGTTACGCCGAGCGTCCACTTGGCTGTCCCGTTCACGATGCCGTCGATGATGGTGTTATCGAACCATTTGTAGGCATCCGCAATTGTGTCCGTTCCCTTCACCACGGTCGCTTGATACAATTCGTCGAAGTACCACTTATTCATCAGGAACTTGTGCAGGGGGGCAAGCTTCGTTGCGATCGCGTCGGCATCGATCTTCTTCCAGTAGTAGGTCGCGAATGCGACCGCGATCCCCGTTCCCGCCACCAGCAGGGACAAGAGCATCGCCGGAAGATGGACATGGTGCAACGCCTCTTCGAACGGCTGATTCCCCGCTGCGGCAACGAGCGCCGGAACAACGGTTTCAGGACGCTCCACCGCGGCATAGAACCAACCGGACGCAGCACCGAACGGATTGAAGCTGTAGAACGCGAAGAAGGAAAGCACGGCAAAGACGATGAGCGGGATGGTCATCACCGCGGGAGATTCATGGATGGAACCGACGCGATGCGCATCCTTGTGCTCGCCGAAGAAGGTCATGATGACAAGCCGAAACATGTAGAAGGCCGTCAATCCGGCGACGAAGAATCCGACGATCGGGATGATGTAGTGGCCGGTCAGATCGCCGAACGCAAGCGTTCCTGCAAGGATCTCGTCCTTGCTCAGGAAACCGGAGGTGAACGGAACGCCGCAGATCGCCAGCGTATACATCAGGAACGTCCAGAACGTGATGGGCATCTTCTTCCACAATCCCCCCATGTTCCGGATATCCTGCGGGTCCGTGTGGTGGTCGTGCGCATGATGGAGCGCGTGATGCATGGCATGGATGA
>JBFYQI010000317.1:0-4556 GCA_041302875.1 Ignavibacteria bacterium | reverse complement strand
TCTCCGTTCGCGCGAACATTACATTCGGTTTCATCGGACAAAGTCAGGGCATCTCCTTCGCCTCAAGCAGGAATATGCGGAGGTTCTCGACAAGATTGCGGGGGAGAAGTCCGCACAGAACCTACGGGATTGGCTTGCAGAGAATGTGAAGGGTCTTGGCTTGAAGGAAGCGACGCATTTTCTGCGGAATATCGGCCGCAACGGCGACCTGGCGATCCTCGACCGCCACATTCTCCGAAATCTCGTTCGCCATGGAGTGATCCGCGGAATACCGAAGACCCTGACGAAGAAGCATTACCTCCGGATCGAGAAACGCTTCCAACTCTTCGCATCCGAGCTCAAGATTCCGATCAATGAACTCGATCTCCTCTTCTGGAGCATGGAAACCGGGGAGATCAGGAAATGAAGCCCAGAGCCCGGAGCACAGAGCCCAAAGCCTTTGAGTCCAGAGCCCATGAGAAGAAGCATCGATTCTTGGCTCGCGGCTCAAGGGCTCAACTACTCAACGACTCATGTGCTCATCGGCTCAACTGCTCCACGCTTCCTTACTGACTCCTGGCCACTGACTCCTGACCACTGATAACTGACAACTGATGACTGACAACTGTTTCCTCATTCTCGGCTCGGGCATGATGGGCTCGGCCATCGCATTTGACTTGGCGCAATCCTATGAAGTCCATTCGGTCACGCTCGCCGATGCCGACCTTGATCGCGCTGTTCGTGCGGCCGCTGCGATTCCCGGTGGTGCCGTGCGCGCGTGCCGAATCGATGTGAATGATTCCCGAGCGGTCCTCGACTTGATGAAGGAGCACTCCGTTGTCATCGGAGCGGTTTCGTATCGAGTCAATGCATCCTTGACAGCTCTGGCGATCGAGGCAGGAGTGCATTTCTGCGATCTCGGCGGGAACGATGATATCGTGCGCGACCAGTTGGCGCTGAACGAAGCGGCGCGTGCGCGCGGCGTGCTGGTGATCCCGAATTGCGGACTTGCTCCCGGACTCGTCAACATCATCGCTACGAAGGGGGCTGAACCGTTCGAACGTGTCGAGAGGATCCGCATGCGCGTCGGTGGACTGCCGCAGCATCCGCAGCCTCCGTTGAACTATCAGATCGTATTCTCGGTGGAGGGATTGCTGAACGAGTATTCCGGACGCTCTGCCGTACTCCGTGATGGAATGCTGACGTACGTGAACACGATGACGGAGGTCGAGGAATTGGATGTTCCGCCGCTTGGCAAGCTCGAGGCCTTTCACACGTCGGGAGGAGCATCGTTCCTGCCGAAATTGCTCGAGGGAAAAGTGCGCGAGCTCGATTACAAGACGATCCGCTATCCCGGTCATTGTGACATCATGCGGACTCTCATGGAGGTCGGATTTACCGATGCGACGCCGATGACGGTCGGCAATGTCATCATGACAGAACGGGAGTTGTTCGCTGAGCTCTTGAAGCGACGGCTTCCATCGTCGGGCCCCGATCTTTTCGTTCTGCTTGCAAGCATAGAGGGGATTCTCGACGGAAAACGCCAATGCCGGGAATTCCGCTGCGTTGATTATTTCGACGAAAAGCACAATATTACTGCAATGATGAGAGGGACAGCCTACCCGACGTCGCTTATCGCACAGCAAATAAGCGGCGGTCTGATTCCGGCGCGGGGAGTTCTTCTTCCAGAGCAATGTGTTCCGCTCGACGACTTGCTCGCAGGTCTGCGTGCGCGTGGCATGGAAATTGAAGAAATCCTCACCGGAGAGGATCGGCCGTCTTAACAGGAGGAGGCTATGGGACATCAACAGATCATGCTCGTGTTGCTCGGCGTGTTGGTTGTCGGAATCGCGATCGCGGTCGGAGTCGCGATGTTCCGGGGGAACGCCATCGAACAAGGGCGTATGGCTCTCATCAATGATATGCTCTTCATCGCATCCCGCGCCCGCGAGGCCTATCTCAAACCGGCTCAGCTTGGAGGCGCACAACGCAACTTCAGCAACATCACCATGCGACAGCTTTCGACCATGGCGGAGAATGACAACGGCCGCTATTTCATCGAGGGAGCATCGACGGACGAACTGATCATCGTCGGTGTCGGACGGATGGTGGCTGAAGGAGACACTATCCGCGTCCGGATGCGCGTGAATGAGCGGACGAATGTGATCGAAGTCCTGCACTGACCAATGGCGGCGCAAAGCTCTTTCGATATCGTGTCGGAGATCGACCTTCAGGAGGTCGACAATGCCATCAATCAGGCGATGAAGGAGATCATTGCCCGCTATGATTTCAAGGGTGTCAAGACGACGATCGAACTCGATCAAAAGGAAAAGAAGGTCACCATCCACACCGGCAATGAGTTCCATCTGAAGAGCGCCGTCGATATTCTCCAGTCCAAATTCGTGAAGCGCTCCGTTCCGCTCAAAGCACTCGCGTACGGGACGATTGAAGAAGCCGCGGGCGGGACCGCCCGTCAAGTCATCACGCTCCAGGTCGGCCTGGGGAAGGAACAAGCAAAACAGGTCGTCAAGATCATCAAGGACACCGGCCTGCGCGTCCAAGCGCAGATCATGGACGATCAGGTCCGGGTGACCGGAAAGAATAAAGACGACCTTCAGGCGATCATCAAGGTCCTGCGTGAACGGGATCTGCCGTTTGCCACTCAGTTCGTCAATTACCGATAGATGCTCCGCATCGTTCACCTCGCCACATTCTTGCTCGCGGTCGGATTCTCCAGTACGGTCATCGTTCCCTCGCTCGCGCAGCAACGTCCGATCCCTATCGCGGTCCTGAACGGGCGTGACACGGCAACGGTCGGCGCATTCGACAGCCTCGGTGTCCGGTACGTCGACGTGCATGCGCTGCTTACGCTCATCGGCGCTCCGATTATTCAGAATGACACGACGCTCAAGATCGAATTTCTCGCCGGAACGAATCTTGTCCGTCTGACCCATCGGAGTCCGTTCGTCATCATCACCGACCGGGCGTCGAACGAATCCGAGGTCTATCAGATGCAGACCTCTGCGGTGCGCCGCGCGGGACGGTTTTTCCTGCCGATGCGTCAGATGCTCGGATTATTCGACCGGGTGTGGAGCGGTTCGATCGCTGCGGACGGGCAAGGCAACGTCTTCACCCTGTCGGGTTCACGGCGTGCGCCGTACGACATCACGGATGTGCGGGTCGAACGTCGCGTCAACGGATATCTGCTGACCATCCTCGCCTCGCGTCCTCTTGGCGACGTCGAATCGTGGCTGAAACCGGATGGCTGGTTGTTCGTGACGATCGCGGGTGCCCGGGCCGATACGCTCGCTCTTTCGAAGTTCAAACCGTTTGGTGGCATCCGCGGACTGCTGACCTTTCAATCGCCGACGTCGGTTCAGTTGACGTTCCGGGTCTCGCCGGACATCGAACAGGCCGAAGTGGTGACCGAGCCGGGAACATCCAACCTGCTCATTGCGCTTCGAACAAAGTCCGTGTCGCCGCCGAAGGCCGAACCGAAGCCGGAACCGGCGGTGAGCCGCGACCTTGCCCAGGAACGGCGCCGCTGGAAGCTGGATGTCATCGTGATCGATCCGGGACATGGCGGGAAGGATCCAGGAGCGATCGGCGTCACGGGTGTTCGAGAAAAGGATGTGACCCTTGCGGTGGCGCTCCGGCTTGGACGGCTGATCGAACGCGACATGAAGGACGTGAAGGTCGTCTACACACGCAAGACCGACACGTTCGTGGAGTTGTATCGTCGCACGCAGATCGCGAACGAGGTCGGAGGGAAGCTCTTCATCAGTCTGCACTGCAACTCCCTCGATCGGAAGCCGTCGGCGCCGAACGGATTCGAGATCTATCTTCTGCGTCCCGGCAAGACGGAAGACGCGATCACCATCGCCGCGAAAGAGAACGCCGTCATCCAGTTCGAGGAAGGATACAAGGACCGGTACAAAGAACTGACGGAAGAGGAGTTCATCATCATCACGATGGCGCAGAGCGCGTACATGAAATACAGCGAGCAGTTCGCCGAGTTGGCCGCAGAATCCATGGCGGAGCATATGCAGATGCGGAACAGCGGCGTGAAGCAGGCTGGATTCTACGTGCTGGTCGGGGCTTCCATGCCCAATGTCCTCGTCGAACTCGGCTACATTTCCAACCGGAAGGAAGAGCAGTTGTTGAAGAGCGCCAGGGGACAAGACCGGCTGGCGGAGGCCATCTTCAACGGCATTAAAGAGTATCGTTCCATCTACGAAAAGTCGCTTCAATGAGTTGTGAAAGAAGGGAATTCTGATGACGCACGCACGTCTCCGCTTCGCGGCATTGACCGCCGCTGCCACATGTGCCATCACCGCGTTCGCTCTGCAGACGATGGTTGCCCAGCCGCGGCTGACGCGGACTGAGGTCATTCCGGTCGAAACATCAAGGCGGTGGACGCAGCCGCGGTTCGCCCCGGATGGCGCCTCCATCTACTTCACGGCCTCGGATTTTTCCGGCATCTGGAAGCATACGCTTGCCGATCGAAAGACGGTCGCGATCGTTGTTGAGCCGGGAGCCGGCGGAGCATTCACGATCGCTCCCGACGGACGCAGCAT
>JBFYQI010000315.1:0-3709 GCA_041302875.1 Ignavibacteria bacterium | reverse complement strand
TCAGGATGCGCATCGCTTCCATCATGATGATGGTTCCGGTGCCGTTGTCGGTTGCGCCGGTTGCGCCATCCCACGAATCCAGGTGTGCGGAGAAGATGACATACTCTTCCGGCTTTTCCGTGCCGCGGATCATGCCGATCGTATTGAAAGCCGGCTGCGGTTCGAGGAACTTCGACTCTGCGAAGATCCGAACGACCGGCATGTTTCCGGATTCGATGAGGCGGTAAACCATCCCATAGTCTTCAAGACTCAGGTCGACGACCGGAGCCATCTGTGCTTTCGTTCCGAAGATTCTCCTCGCTCCCCAGCCTTGGGACCACATTGATGTGATCACACCAACGGCGCCCGCTTGTTCGAGAACATTGGCCAATGTATCCGAACGGAATCCTGTCTTTCGGATGCGTTCGCCCCAGGCCTTCGTCTCTCGCTCGCGCTTCGCCTTGAGGCTGTCGAAGGTCTCCTTCAACGCGAATTCTTCCCAGTTCTTGTCCGGACGACCGGTGAGCTGGGGTTGCGAGATGAGGACGAGTTTTCCCTTGACGGCAGGGAGCCACTTCTGGAACGCCAGCGAATCGGCCACATCGGGAAGAATAATGCACTCAGCCTTCACACCGTTCTTCTTCGTTCCCGGACTCCAGGCGAGCATCGTTCCTTCCAACGTGCGCACGCGAGGCTCGACGAGGTCGATGTGCGTGACACCCCGTTCCCAACCGCGCCACTGTCCGTATTGCTCGTTGCGGGCCTCGACGTTCCATGCCTTGTAGGTCGAGACGACCCAGTCGTTCGCCTGCATCATTTGTGGCGTTCCGACGACGCGGGGACCGATGACATCGAGAAGTTCGTGCGCCAGCCGGGGTAACTGAGTTGAGTCCATGGCATCGGACCAGATGTTCTTCAGAACGGGATCGTCGACGGCAAGGGTCTGTGCAGACAGGCTCGAGAAAGAGAGCAGGAAGACAGCGAGCAGCAGGAACGAACGTCGCATGAGGGTCTCCGATATCAGTGAGAGGAATCATATCAATGTAAGGCAAAGTGCGTGTCTGAACAAGAATCCCGGCCCCAAAATCATCATGCCGATGTGTATATTCAAAGGAAGCACCCGGATCGAACCGATGGGAGCCATCTGGAAAAGGATGCTTTACGACAGAAGGAGAATTCGTGGCAGGCAAAGAACGGGACACTCAGAGTATAAAAGGTAAACGATAACATGCCGTCGCGCTCCCTTCGTTGGCCCGCACTATTCTTCCTTGTCCAACTCGTGTTCAACTCGTCCGTTGCACGCGCTCAGGGTTTCGTTCCGCTGGGCGGCCAATATCTTTTTCTGAACGGTGCAAATGTTGCATGGGTGAATTTCGCACGGGATGTTGGACCCGAAGCAACAGACTTCGAGACATTTCAAGCGATCTTTGATTCTGTGCACGCGTATGGAGGCAACAGTATGCGTCTCTGGCTCCATGCAAACGGAGTGAGCTCGCCCGAATTCAATGCACAAGGGGATGTTGTCGGTCCCGGGGTGAACACAATTGCGGATCTTCAGACGCTGCTGGATCTTGCGTGGGAGAGAGAAATCGGGCTCATTCTCTGTCTCTGGTCGTTTGACATGCTTCGCATATCGAATGGATCAACTCTCACGGATCGGGCTATGCGGTTATTGACCGATACAACAGCGTTGCGAGCGTACCTGGAGAATGCACTTGTGCCGATGGTTGATTCCCTGCGGAGCCATCCAGGGATCATTGCGTGGGAGATCTTCAATGAGCCAGAGGGGATGAGCATTGAATATGGATGGGATTTCACGCGGCATGTTCCGATGGCGATGATTCAGCGGTTTGTCAATTGGGCGGCGGGGACAATTCACCGGGTCGCACCTGAGGCGAGGGTCACGAGCGGTGCGTGGAGCTTCATGAGCCTTTCCGACCTCTCGTTTCTGTCAGAGCAATGGCAACACGATTCAACAGTGCAGAAAATGTCTGCTGACGCACGCCGCCGCATGGAACAAGCCTTCGAACTTCATTACAGGACCAGTACCTCGGTCGAGCGAATATTGGCACGCAGCATGCGCAGTCTGAATAGCAACTACTACCGGGATGACAGGCTCATCAGTGCAGGAGGAGATCCCTTGGGAACGCTGGACTTCTATTCGGTTCACTACTACCCGTGGGGCGGCACGGCACTCTCACCATTTCACCATCACTGTGCATCATGGCAATTGACAAAGCCAACCATTGTCGCGGAGTTCTCTCTGGACGACACCTTTGGGGTGCCCTATCGACAACTCTATCCACAACTGTTGTTGTTCGGGTATGCAGGGGCACTATCGTGGTCTTGGACGGATCAGGATGTCTATGTTGTTCAGCAAGCGAGAACGAAGGAAGCGATGTGGGATCTTCTTATCCGATATCCAGATTTCATAGACGTTGCGCCGGTATCAGGACAAATCTATGCGTTTACGGTGACGCCGGCGATGATAGAGATTGGTGAAGCCGTGCATCTCTTCTGGAGCACATCGCCGGGATCAACGACATTCTTGGACGATCGCCTCGTGCACAACCAAGGTGATTCAACGGTCTATCCGACAAGCGACACATCGTTTTGCCTCAAGACATTGGGAGCGATGCCGGATTCCATGGTCCAGCACATCCGGGTGATCCAGGCGACTGATGTATCGCTTTCGGCCAACTATCCTAATCCATGTAGGGGGCCGACGTCAATTCTTGTAACAAGCCCGGAGGCACTGAATGCCCGCGTGTATATCGTCGGTATGCTTGGTCAGGTGATTGCAACGCTCCACAATGGAACTTTGGAAGCCGGGGTGAAGAGTTTCGTTTGGGACGGAGCAGTGGCGAGTGGCGTCTATTTCTGCAGATTGGAATCGTCGTTTCTCATGGATCCGTCACGCAGGGTGTCGAGGACACAAAAAGTCGTGGTCGTACATTAGGACGTACGTGGAACTGAAGCGTCGCAAGATTGGTTCAGAAAAGAAATCGAGGCTTTACATGTCCAAACGCGCCACACGTTTCACACATCTTTTTGCGATCTCCGGGATTGCAGCCGCATCAATACTTGTTCTCGGATTCTCGGGAGGGATCACCGGGATGACTCAGAAGAATGGCAGCGGGTGTACTTGTCACGGTCCGAGTAACAGCGGTGTCACCGTCGAGATTGTCGGTCCGAGCACGCTCACACCAGGCGAAAAGGGGAATTACCTGGTGACCATCGCCGGCGGTCCGCTCGCGGCAGCGGGTGTGAATGTCGCAGTGAGCAATGGAACGCTGGAGGCCAGCACCGGCGGCGGCTTACAGCTGATCAGCGGTGAGCTGACACACCAAACCCCGCGAGCGCCTGCGTCCGGAACAACGACCTTCAGTTTCGCCTATTCAGCCCCCTCCACGCCGGGGTCGGCAACGCTCTTTGCGACGGGCAACAGCGTCAACCTCCTCAGCGGAAGCGGAGGCGACGCCTGGAATCACGCGCCGAACAAGACGATCACCGTTTCATCGGCGACGAGCGTTGCTGACGAAGCGGTGCCGACCACAATGCAGCTGGAGCAGAACTATCCCAATCCATTCAATCCAATGACGATTATTGATTATCGATGGGTGATTGGTGGAGCAGTGAGGCTCAGCATTCTGGATCTTGGCGGACGCGAAGTTGCGGTGTTGGTGAACGAGGAGAAGGGGCCGGGGAGCCACACGGTGACGTGGGATGC
>JBFYQI010000312.1:0-3439 GCA_041302875.1 Ignavibacteria bacterium | reverse complement strand
TCGAAGGAAAGAATCGGGCTTGAAGGTTGGAACGCACAGTTGGAGTTCAACGGCGGACAATCGTAGGGCAGCTTTGGAGGGGAGAGGTGGGAATTTTCGTGGAGGGGTGGGTGGGGGATGCGGGAGGGAGATGTGGGTAAAAAGGGGGGGGCTTAAGCCCCTTAAGCCCCCTAAGGGGCGGGCTCATGCGATTTCTTTCTGAAATCCCCACCAATCCTCCCTGCTTTCCGCCATTCCTCATCCCCATTTCTTCCCGTGCCAATTTTCACTTGTCGCCTCCAATTCTCACCGCCCCTCTTTGAGACGTCGAATTGGAAAATCGTCCGCACTTATTGGAGAGGATTTCCGGACAATCGTCATGTCCGAATGGGACTCAATCTCTCCTGCTCCCCGAAGTTCGATGCGCATCTCCTCCATCGTTCCCTCTCTCATTCCCATCAAACCCGGTGACACACGCAAAAAGAGAGAATTCTGACGCAGCGTAAGGAGTCTGTTTTCCGGAGATTTCGCGGCTTCCATTTTTGTAAATATTTCTCTTGACATTGACATATCATTATGATATCATTGTGCTAGCACCATCACAACGGAGGATTCCATGGAAACGGTCACCGAAAAAACAGCTGGCAAGATGAATGGCTTCATCGCTCTTCTCCTCAATGTCGCCCTTCTTGGTCTTTCTGCATTCTTCATCTACCTCATTGCGCTCGACGAGGATCCCGTACATCTCTGGGGGCTGATCCCAACATTGATCTTCTGGGGCATCATGATGGGAGGATTCATGGTCGTTCAGCCGAATGAAGCCCGCGTGCTTGTCCTGTTCGGCAAATACATCGGCTCCGTCCGCGAGTCCGGATTCTGGTGGGTCAATCCCTTTACGATCAAACGCCACGTCTCGCTTCGCATCCACAACTTCAACAGCGAGATGATCAAGGTCAATGACCTACACGGTAATCCGATCGAGATCGCTGCCGTGATCGTATGGCGTGTGATCGATTCGTCACGTGCGCTTTTCGATGTCGAAAACTACGAGCAGTTCGTGGCAATTCAGAGTGAGACCGCAATTCGCGGACTCGCCTCGGAGTATCCGTACGACGCCCAGGACGAAGATCGTCCATCGCTTCGCAGCAATCCTCATGAGATCATCGAGAACCTGAAAGAGCAGCTTCAGAAGCGTCTCGACGTCGCAGGCATTGAGGTGATCGAGTCTCGGCTCAGTCATCTCGCGTACGCTCAGGAGATCGCGCAAGCCATGCTGCGCCGCCAGCAAGCACAGGCGATCATCGCCGCACGGCAGAAGATCGTCGAAGGCGCGGTTGGGATGGTCGAGCAGGCGCTCCGCATGCTCAGCGAACACAAGATCGTGACGCTTGATGAGGAGAAGAAAGCGACAATGGTGAACAATCTCCTGGTCGCCCTCGTGTCTGAAAGCCAGGCACAGCCGATCATCAATACCGGCACTCTTTACTAATGGCTGAAAAGAAGAAATTCCTGCTTCGGGCTGACGCCGCCCTCTTCTCCGCTCTCGAGAGGTGGGCGGCAGATGATCTCCGCAGCATCAACGCGCAGATCGAATTCCTGCTGACCGAAGCGGCTCGGAAGTCCGGTCGGATGAAACCGGCACCGGACTTCCCCGCGCCAGACGGCCAGAGCACGACCATATCCTCTGAGGACTGACATGAACCCCGCTGTACATGGAGCGATCATCGCCGCGCAACAGCGTGCAAAGGAAGAAGAGACAAACCTGGCCAAGTACTCCAAGGAAGACCTGGATGGCTGGGAGTTCAAGATCGTCCGCTCGAACTCAAACCGATTCAACAATCCGGAGAACCTCCGCATGCTTTGCATCGAAGAGGCGCGGAACGGTTGGGAACTGCTCGAGAAGTTCGACGGCGCCCGGGTGCGCTTCAAGCGCCGCACCGACCGCCGGACACCCGGGAACTCTGGATCCATCGATCCGTATCGAACTCATGTCGGCATTTCTGAGGGTGCCATCGCCGCGATCGTCATCGGCGTCATCACATTGATCATCGGCGTCGTCCTGATCATCACATTGACTGCGCGGTAATGCTGTTAGCAGAAAGTCGTCTTGTGTTTTCAAAGTGCGTCAGTCTGAGCTATCACCGTGAGCTTGCCCGCCCGACCGCATAGAGTCGTTTAGGCAGACGGGTCGAACGGTGTCGAAGACTGACGCTTGAATCTCGGTCATCCTTCGACAAGCTCAGGATGACCACCGATAGAATACGATGCGAGCTATTTGAACCGCACACCAAATCAACAAGAGCCGCAACTCGTCATGACCATCCTGTATTCTCATCGTCAGGCTAGTCCGTTCCTCTGGGCGGTGATCTCGCTCGGCACGGTCGGCGCGATCATCGCCGTTCTCCTCGATCACAAACCCTGGCTTATCCTTCCGATCCTTGCCGTCTTCGGGGTCATGCTGCTCCTCTTCTCCGCGCTGACGGTCGAGGTCTCCGCGGAGCAGTTGAGATTCTGGTATGGCATCGGCATCATTCGCTGGACCATCCCGTTGGCTGAGATCGAACGAGTGGCACGAAGCCGTTCCTCCTGGTATGAGGGTTGGGGAATCCGTCTCACCCTCCGCGGTTGGCTGTACAACCTGAGCGGCCTCGACTGCATCGAGATCCATCGGACCAACGGCCGTTCGTTCCGCCTCGGGACGCCCGAACCGGACCGGCTCATTGCCATCCTGCAATCCGCCCTCGCGGTCCAACGTCCCGCGCCCCCGGCAGTCTAGTCCCCGGTGTCCGCCACCTTCCCCGTTGCTCCCGTCGGATATTGCATTCCAGCGATCTTCGTGCTACATTTATTAAAATCGTAGCACACTATGAAACCTCTCTACCGCTTCGGCATCTCCATGGAGGAGGAGCTCCTCCGACAATTCGACGAACTCATTTCGCGGAAAGGCTACACGAACCGCTCGGAAGCCGTCCGGGACATCGTGCGAGAGAAGCTGGTCGAAGAGAACGTCCAATCCCCGAACGGCCAGGCCTTCGGCGCGCTCGTGTTTGTCTATGATCACCACAAGCGCGAATTGGAAGCGCAGCTGAGCGGGCTTCAGCACGCATACTTCGAGAACATCATCTCAACCGCCCATGTGCATGTCGACCATGACCATTGTCTCGAGGTTGTTCTCCTCAAAGGGCCTTCGCAAACGCTCCGATCGATCGCCGACCGATTGCTCAGTTTCAAGGGAGTGGTTCATGGAAAGCTCACGCTGACCACCCCCCTTCTCTCAGCAGAAACGAAAGAACACGACCATGCGCATCCTCACGCTCCTGTTCCCGTTCATCGCCACCGTCGCACTCGCACAAAGCGATCCTGAACAGGATACCACGCGCACATACGACGCCGATCCGGTCACCGTCACGGCAACGCGCGTGGGTGTGACGCGCACGAACATCTCCCCTTCGGTTTCCGT
>JBFYQI010000305.1:0-2729 GCA_041302875.1 Ignavibacteria bacterium | reverse complement strand
TTCGCTCCCGAATGACAAGGTGTATATTCTTTCTCTCGTGAAGGTACAGGATTCCCGGACGAAAGAGGTCATCGAGTATCGTCTGGTCGCGCCGGAAGAGGCCGATTTCGACAAGAACAAGATCTCGGTGACGTCTCCGATCGGCAAAGGCCTTCTCGGAAAGGCTCCAGGGGACGTCGTGAAGATCACGGTTCCCGCTGGTTCCCTCGAATACAAGATCCTGGAGATCAACCGCTGAGCGTCGCATCCAACCTCGAGCTCAAGATGCGGATCCAATCGGCCCGCAGTGTCGTTGCATCGGCTCGCCGACTGGGGGCTCGCGATGCAGGGATCCTCAGGCAGGTTGACACGTACTACTGCGTTCCCATGGGCCGCATGAAGCTCCGTCAGATCAATGGGAAGCGGTCTGAACTTATCCTCTATGACCGTCCGAGTTCCCGCGGCTCTCGGTATTCCCGCTATTCCGTTCTTCCCGTTAGCGATCCCCGTGCAATGGATTCCTTGCTGGCGCACATGTTCGGCCGGGAGGTCGTGGTCAGGAAAACGCGCCGATTGTACTTGTTCCGGAACGCCCGAATCCATATCGACCGCGTGAGCGGACTCGGAGATTTTCTGGAATTTGAAGTTGTTGTCGACAAAGGGAAGCGACAGGCAAGAGGGTTATTCGAGAAACTCGTTGATGCTTTTAATGTCGATTTGAATAAGACGGAACCCGGATCGTATCGCGAACTGAAGCTTCAGCATCGCGCGTGATGCGTGAATTCGTCCAATTTCGAAGGCAAAATCCTCTTGCGCAGCGGAGACAGATTTTGTATATTGAAACCCCTGATGCGGGAATAGCTCAGTTGGTAGAGCGCAACCTTGCCAAGGTTGATGTCGCGGGTTCGAGTCCCGTTTCCCGCTCTGTCCCGCAGCGCGGGACACCTCGCCGGCCCGCTGCCAAGTGACCGGTGATCGCATCACATCTATGACATTGCCCCGCTGCCACCCATCCCACCAGGTAGCGGGGTTATTTTTTCATTGTTGAGTTGTGATTGGCGAATGGTGATTGAAAACGACTTCCGCAATCACCAATCAGCAATCTCAAATCACCAATGTTCGTTGGCGCCGTACCCAAGTGGTAAGGGAGAGGTCTGCAAAACCTTTATGCGGCGGTTCGAATCCGCCCGGCGCCTCAGGAAAGTGGAAAACGGGTAATCGGGGCAGCGGGGAAAGTGATAGAGGAAGAAGGAAGGTAACAAGTTGGGGGCGAACAATTCCTCGGTAAGATTGGGAGAATGCGGAACGAGACGTGCAGTCGGTTCCGCATTCGCTTCTAATGGGCTCTGAGTGTCTTTTTCACTTTTGCTTTAACACTTTTGAATACGCCTTATACCACTTTCCCCGTTTCCTCATTTTCTTGTTTCCCCGTTTCTCTGCCGGGATGGCGGAACTGGTAGACGCACGGGACTTAAAATCCCGTTCACCGCAAGGTGAGTGCGGGTTCGATTCCCGCTCCTGGCACTGTTGAGGTCATTATTCCTCCAGCATTGTGGTGACTGCGTCCACACGTCCCAGCGGTGCGGCGATCTGAACCCCCGCCACTCGCGACCGCACTTCCTGATACGTTTCCTTCGCGATCTGCACCCCTTCACGAAATCCCTCTTCCTTCGAACTGGTCTTCCGCATTCGCTCCAGGATCCGCTCGGGTACCGAGGCTCCCGGCACTTCGTTGTTCATGAACTCTGCGTTCCGGTATGAGACAAGGGGCCAGATGCCGCAGAGGACTGGAAGCTTGATGTGTTCCACCCGCTTCAGAAACTTCTCCAGGATGCTGATGTCGAACACCGGCTGCGTGATCATGTACTCCGCTCCGGCTTCGATCTTCCAATCCAACCGCCGTAGTTCGTCGTCCAGATTGATCGCCCCCGGATTGACTCCGACGCCGATGGAAAAACCGGAGGGCGCGCCAATGGGATTCCCGGCGAGATCCAATCCGTGGTTCAGCCGATTGAGGAGATTGGTGAGTCCGATCGAATCGACGTCGAACACCGCGGTCGCATCCGGATAGTTGCCGAGCTTCGGCGGGTCCCCGGTGATCGCAAGGATGTTTCGGATTCCCAGCGCCCACGCGCCGAGAAGGTCGGATTGCATGCCGATCACATTCCGGTCACGGCAGGCGAAATGGAGCACCGGCTCGATCCCCACCTCGTTATGGATTCGGACCGCAAGTGCCAGCGCAGACATGCGGGCTGACGCGCGCGGACCGTCCGGAATGTTGATCCCGTCGATGCCGAAATGGAACAGCGTCCGTGCCTTCTCGATCTCTTTCTCCGCGGAGACCCCCTTTGGCGACACGAGTTCCACCAGCTTCACGAACTTGCCGCGCGCAAGCCGGTTGGAGAGCCGTGACTTCTCCTCCTTCGGAACGATCCGCACCTCATCCGGCTTCTCCAGTTTCAGGGACTCGGCCTTGATGTCCATCCGCTTCGCAGGTTGGAGTGCCTGCACCGCCCGACGGATCGCCTTGATGTGCGTCGGATTTGTCCCGCAGCACCCGCCGACGATGGCCGCGCCTGTTTGAATGAACCGCTTCGCGTACTCCGCGATGTACTCCGGCGAGGTCATATAGAGGATCCGGCCGCCGATGTTCTGGGGCATGCCGGCATTCGGTTGAACAGAGATGGGAATCGTGGTGAGTTCGCGCAGACGCTCGAGCGCGTCGAGCATCAAACGCGGACCGACCGAAC
>JBFYQI010000304.1:0-4552 GCA_041302875.1 Ignavibacteria bacterium | reverse complement strand
TCGAAGGATCGGCTCCATATCACGTGACGATGAGAACGCGGGGAGAGGATGCCGAGGTGTGGTACATACCGAATTCGGAACTCCGAGTTGGGAGTGTGGAATGGAAAGAATCGGAGAGAATGGAGTTCGTGAGCTGGCCGGTCCATCGGCTTGCGCCGGTGCCGGCGTCAGGGATCACGTTCGGGAACGATCGGAACGCGCTCGATTCAGCCGAAGCGGCCGTGGTGAAGGCGTTTCGCGGCGTGAAGGGATTCGGGGGAACGGCGGTGCATCACTGGGAGAGGCACAAGGATGCTGGGAGTTTGGAGTGAGGAGTGGGGAGGTGGGATGAACGCGGCATGTCCGTTCAGTAGTTGCGCATTGTGTACGTGAACGTGAGCAGAACGAACTGGCCGAGCGCATTCGTGCGCTGTGTTTCCGTGTATACCTCGGTCGTTGAAATGCTGATGTTTGTGTTCTGCCTCAGGATGTCATAGACGCTCAGCGCGATCTCCCCCTGGTCATTGCTGAAGAGTTTCTTTCCGATGCTTGCGTTCCACATCGTGTACCGCTGCGTGAACGCATTCTTGACTCCGCGATAATATCGCTGCGTCAGATCCGTCCGCACGATCAATCCTTCCCACACATCGATCGTTGACCGCACTCCTGCGACATGAGAATAGTACGTGTTGTCGTACGTGGAAAGAACGGAGTTCTTCGTCGACGTGTAGTTGCCCGTGTAGGAGAGCGTGAAGTCGATGTCAGCGCTGAATGTGCTGACGATATTGATCCCCTGCGAATAATTCGTCGATCGTGAGAGATTCTCCACACCGTTGATCAATCCGGGAGAGTTGCTCAAGGTCAATCCCGCATTCAGATTCATGTTGCTGCCGAGGAACTCCACGGGGAAGCCGTACATCAAGAACGCGCGTGCGCTCTGCTGTCCGTTGACGTTCACCGGACGGCTCAGCTGCGTTCCTTGCTTGAGCTCGATGCCGCCCGGCAGAACCGTGTCGCGGGACGCGAGGAAAACCGACGTCGCAATTGCGTTGTTTGAACGCGAATAGGAGAGTGTCACGAAGAAGCTCGTCCGCTCCTGCGGGTTCGGCATTCCGAATCTTCCGGTGAAGGAGTGCGTGTAGGTCTGCTTGAGGTCGGGATTGCCGGTGGAGAGCTGAACGGGATTGGTGTTGTCGATGGCGGTCTGGAGTTGGGACGGACTTGGCGTGTTCGTCGATGTGCGGTATTGGAACTGCAGCGACAACGTCCGGTCTGAGCGGATGTTCAGCGTTGCCATCGGCAAGATGTTGCGGAATATCTTGTCCACGACGCTCGGAAACGGTGTTCGGAAATCGGCCGATGTTCGTGAGTACTGGAGATCGGTGGAGATCAGCGCGTTCACGCCGGATGCATTGTAGCGAAATCCCACACCCGCGCTCTGGCGCTCGTTGGAGTTGTCGAACTCGTTCGAGCGCGAGGGGATGAAGATGGAATATGCCCCCGTCAGCGTGTCGAAGGCCGTCGTGGTTTTGGCCGACCGATTCTCCGAACGCGAGAATCGATAGTTCCACTGCAGCAACCCGGTTTCGCTCACAGGCTCGGTGTAGACCAGCGAGGAGCCGAGCGTGGTTCCATCGGTCTGGCTTTCGCTCTCCTGTTGGAGCGCTTCCGCCGGAAGCGATGCGCCTCCTGGGTATTGCGTGAATGCATTGAGCGCCGACGATCCGGTCCGATCGAACCGTGAGATGTTCGCCTGGAGCGAAACGGAACGACCGGGGATGTCGAACTTCCGCCGATAGGTGATATCGATCGAGCCGTTATAGCCTGTTGTTCCGGACGTGCTGCGGATGTCCGACGTGTTGAGCACGAGACCCGTGTTCCATGCATTCTCACCCAGCGTGATACCGGCGGCATCGTGCAGTTGCGCGGTGAGGCGCGGATTGACGACGAGCGTGTTCATCGAATCGATCTCGTACTGCAGGCGGAACATGAATCGGTGATTTGTGTTATCGCTCTCGTCGTTGTTCGCTTCCGAATAAAGTTGAGCCGTGTCTCCCACCGTGAGATATTCGCGGTTCAGATCCTGTGCACTCTGATTGTTGGACCGATTGACGAAGTAGTTGCCGTTGATGTCGATGGAGCCTCCCCATTCGTCGCGAAACGTCGCACCGAACGAATGCGTACGGTTGATTCCATTCTGCTCGCCGACGAGGAAATCGTTCATCGCTCCCGCGAGACGCTGTAGCATTGTGCCATCCGGAACGAATCCGCCTCCGCCACGTCCTCCGCCGGGCCGTCCGCCACCAGCCATCATTCTTCCTCCCCCCATCATACCGCGTCCCCGCGATGTGTTGCCCATGACGCCGAGAATATCCTGCATGGTGAAGTTCTGCTGGTTCGTCGTGTTGCTCAGGCCGAACACGGAGATGCGTTGTTCGTTGTCGAAGCGATGTCCGGAAGCCCCCGCGGCGTACCGGTCGTCGGTTCCGTATCCTGCGAATGCTTTGCCGAACGTGCCGTTGCGTCGGTCCAAGCGCGTGATGAGATTCATCGTCCGGACGGATTGACCGTCATCGAATCCCGTCAGCTCAGCCTGGTCGCTCATCTTATCATAGACCTGCACGCGTTCGATGATCTCTGCCGGAAGGTTCCGCAGCGCGATCATTGGATCGTCGCTGAAGAACTGACGGCCGTCCACGAGCACGCGCCGAATATCTTCCCCTTGTGACTTCACCGTGGTTCCCTCGACGGTCACGCCCGGCATCTTGGTGATCAGTTCTTCGGCGCTTGCGTCCTTGTTGACGGCGAACGCCCCCGCATAGAATTGCATCGTGTCGCCGATCTGTTCGACCGGCGGCGGAGTGCCGGTGACGATGACCTCCCTCTGAGGGATTGGCCGCTCGCGGAGGAGGTATGGTCCGAGTGTCCGCGTTGCTGATGAGACCCATACGATCGTCGTGAGTGTATCGAATGCGAGATGTGTGATGCGAAGTAGATACCGTCCGGTGGCGACGGACTCGAAGAGGAACGATCCGTCGGAAGCGCTGGTCACGTGCAGTACGGCACGCGGATCCCCGAGGTTCGAGAGCGTGATCGAGGCTTGATGTATCGGAATGCGCGAGACGCTGTCGGTCACGATGCCACGCAGGGGGGCAAGCTGGCCGAATGCGCTGGCGAAAGGAATGAGCAGGCAAAACGCGATGAGGGAGCGAAGGCGCATAGAGACCGTTGGGTGAGAGGGCGAGGGCCTGGGATAGAGAGAGGACGCGCGAAGGGGAGAGAAGTTTCTTACTACTCTTGGGGGCTGGGAGTGGCCCCGCAGATTGTGCCGACCCGGGAAGCCTTCCCGGGTCGACCCAAATGAGAGCCCCAATGATTCCGTACATGGAATTCATCTGGGGACTTATGCGGGAATCGATCCGGAATCACTCCACGAGTCAGGATGCAAGAATGCGCCTACCCGGGAATGATTCCCGGGTTGACCTAAAAAGACGCCCCATCCCCACCTCACTTCACCACCATCCCCTTCACCGTCTTCACCGTTCCCCCTGCCGCCAACCTCACCAGATACATCCCGCTCGGCAATCCTTCTGCGTTCCAGACCACCCGATGTGTTCCCGGCGACCTCACCTCATTGACTAGCACCGCGATCTCACGGCCGAGTAGATCAAGTACGGACACCCGCACAAATCCGAAATCCGCAATCCGAAATTCAAAATTGGTTGTTGGATTAAATGGATTCGGATACAGCGTCACCTCGATCCGTTCGGGAACCACGTGCTCCTCTACCCCCGTCACTCCGTTCGATGATCCCGGTGTCGGCGGACGAAATGTCCATGTCGCCCCGCCGTCCGGAATGCGCGCGTAGGAAATGTTCGCGCTCTGCGGACCGAAGGTCAGCGAATCGAGAACGGTGATGCCGTCTGCCGCAGTCAACGCAATATATTCACCAGAGGCGCCCAACTTGAAATTCGTGTGCAACCCCGTCTGCGTTTCCTGCTCGTCACACCAGACGACCAGGTGCGCCCCCGGATCGAGCGCCAGGTTCGACTGCGTGAATTGCCATTTCATGCGGTTGGACGGATTGTCGGTGAGATACATGCCGGTGAGCAAGACGGAAGAGGATGATGCGTTGTACAACTCCAGATAGTCGTCGAATTCTCCGGACTGATCCGGGATGGTCGTGTTGCTGGCAAGGAATTCGTTGATGACGACCCCCGCCCCGACGGGCTGACTGACCTGGAGGGTGAATGCCGGACCGATCGGATACGTCGCCTGCGCATTCGTGCTGTCGGTGATGACGATGCGGATGTCGACTCTGCCGCCGGAGGAAACCGGGGGAAGGACGGCCGTCCATCGATCCGCTTCGGCGATGCGTTCGGTGCCGGGGATCGGCGTGAAACTCATCGTGGTCGTTTGCGGCGAGCCTTCATTGTTCACGTCGTATTGAACCTGGACCGACTTGATCCCGCGGGATGCGAAGCAGGCTGCATCGATTCGAATGGAATCTGTTGGTTGAGGAAGAAAGGGTGACGCTGAAATGGCATAGACGCTCGGGTTCGAACCGAGATAA
>JBFYQI010000295.1:0-7525 GCA_041302875.1 Ignavibacteria bacterium | reverse complement strand
GTACAAGTATCGCCTGCCTATGAAGCATGTCGTCGCAGGGATCGCGACACTTCTCATCATCGCGACCGTATACCACCGATATCATTATGTCGTGGATCTCGCGGGCGGTATCGTTTTCTTCCTCCTCACGCTCTGGAGCGGGAAGCGGATTCAGGGCGCTTGGGAACGGGGGGTGGGGAAGGGGATATAATGAGAGGGATGTTGTATATTGGATGACAAAGTGATTTTGTGATTGGGTGAACGGGCGGATGACGCAAGAACAGATTCTGAACGAACTGGAAGAGCTTGCCGTGAATTGCGGCATTGCCGTCCGCTATGAAAAAGGGGATTTCGACGGCGGGTTTTGCGTGTTGAAGGCAGAGCGCATGATCGTCATCAACAAGCGCCTTGTTGCGGGGCGGCGCGCATCGGTGCTCGCTCAGGCGATGGCCGAGGTCGGTGTAGATGAAGTGTATCTCAAGCCGGCGATCCGCGAATTCATCGAAGACGAACTGGCAAAGACCGGCCGATCATCATGAACCGTTTTCGCTCCCTCATCCCGTTCGCTGCACTCCTGATCATCGCGCTTGCCGTGATCGTGATGTTGTTCCCTTCTGCACATCCGGGAGGCGGAATCTCGCTTCCGCTTGACAAGTCGCACATCATCGCCAGGGCTGATTCGCTTCTTCGAGCGCTTGACATCGATGGTTCCGGCATCGTCCCCTCGGTTGAACTCCGCGCGGACCGGTCCATCATGCAACTGACGCAGGAACGATTCGGCATTGAGGAGGCGAATCGCCTCTTCCGGGATACCATCCCCGCATATCAGTGGCGTGTTCGGTGGACACCCGAACAACGCTTCTCCTTCAGCTGGAACGACGACGACAAGGAAGACGCGCCGGTCGATTCGCAAGCTCTTCTCCGCGGAGCGGTGGAGATGGATCTGAGTCCGGCGGGTACACTGCTCCGATATGAACGGACAATCGATGATTCCATCACACTCGCGAGTGTTGATGTCCGTGAGGCTCAGGCCCTTGCGACCTCCTTCCTCGCCCGGCACACACCGTATCTGACCTTCATCACGAGTCCCATCGATTCTCCGGCGGCCACGAGGACGGAGTTGCGGGCGCGAACCGACCACCGGTTCTCCTGGAACGGCCATTCTCCCCTTTTGTCAACGCCGCTCACCATCGCTGTCCGCATTTCCGGAAACAGCGTGACCTTGGCCGAGGCTGTCCCGACCACCGTTGAAGACAAGTTCGAATCGCGGGCGATCGCTTACATTCCGCTCATCCTGCTCTACGTCGCCGTGGGCATCGGCATCATTGTCGTGGCGATTCGTCGCATTCGGTCATACGAGATCGGATTCCGCATGGCGATGATCTTCGGCATCATCATTGGACTCCTCGCGGATTTCGAGATCTATCTCAGCATGCAGAGCCAGTTTCGCTGGGAGCTCCTGGTTCCGCTTATCATGACGCCGGTGTTCATCGGCGGACTGCTCGTATTACTCTGGACAGTGACCGAGTCTCTCGTTCGTGAGATCTGGAAGGAGAAGTTTCTCTCGTTCGACCTCATCACGCACGGCCACCTCTTTCACCGCCATCTTGGCGAGCAGACGATCCGCGGATTTGGAGTCGGAGCCGCGGCCTTTGCCATCTGGCTCATCTTGGTCACGGTCTGGAATACATTCGACCCATTCTGGATGCTGCCGCCGAACAGTGACAGGCTGCACCTTTTCACGCTTGCAGTTCCTTGGTTGTACGTCCTCAGCCACAGCTTGTACGGATCTGCATTCGTCTATGTGTTCTTCGTTCTATTCCTCCTTTCCGTGCTCCAGAAGTATCTGCGACGTGAGTGGCTCGTGCTTCTGCTGGGAGCGGTCGCGCTCTTCATCATGAGCGTCGAAAACAAGGCAGCATTTCCGTCGTCCATGCTCATCTACATGCTGTCGGGCGTCATCGTGCTCTGGTCGTTCTATCGCTATGATGCGCTCGCTCCGCTGATCGCGCTGATGACCTGGACCGCCGCATCAGACATCGGATCATTGCTGGTGTCCGGCAATTCTGCATATGCTCAGGCCGGCTGGATGACCATCGGGTGCTTTGGGTTGCTCTTTGCCGTCTCGTTCGTCGCTCTCTTTCGCAAGGATGCGGCCATTGATCTCGACTCCATCACGCCCGCGTTCGCCCATTACATCAGCGAACGCCAGCGATTGCAGCAGGAACTCGAGATCGCACGATCCGTGCAGATGTCATTCCTCCCAAAGCGCAATCCGGACCACCAGGGACTTGACATTGCGTCACGCTGTGCGCCAGCGCTGGAGGTGGGCGGCGACTACTACGACTTCATCGATCTTGCCGAGAATCGTCTCGGCGTTGCTGTCGGCGATGTGTCGGGAAAGGGGACGCAGGCCGCATTCTTCATGACGCTCACCAAGGGATTTCTACGGGCGCTCGCGAACGTCTCTGGGTCGCCTTCTCAGGTTCTGACGCAGGTGAACCGGTTGTTCTACGAAAGCGTGGATCGCGGCATGTTCATCAGCATGGTGTACGGCATTTTCGACATGCGGAATCACCGGTTGACGCTTGCACGGGCAGGGCATAATCCGGTCATCATGCGAAAGAGCGGTGCATCAGAGGTACAGACCGTCAATCCGGGGGGCATGGCGCTGGGACTGGACCCCGGCGATGCGTTCGCGCGATCGATCGAACAGCAAGAGATCTCTTTCCAGTCCGGCGATCTGTTCGTCTTCTACACGGACGGATTTCCTGAGGCCATGAACAAGAAGAACGAGGAATTTGGAGAAGAGCGGCTCGCACAATCCGTCGCGAAGCACGCAACCCAATCGGCGGAAGAGATCATGTCCGGCATTTATCAGGACGTGAAAACATTCACCGGCACCGCGAAGCAACATGATGATATGACGATCGTGGTGGTGAAGGTGGGGGATATTGAGCCCATGAGCCAATGAGCCTGGAGCACAGAGCCTGGAGCCTAGAGCCCAGAGCAGAGGTAGAAGTCAAAAGCCACAAGTCAAAAGAGTTGGCAACAACGTGTCTACATTGGCCCATCCTTCTGCCATTTGACTTCTGACTTTCGCTCCAAGCTCACGGCTCGAGGCCCATTGCTCAAGGCTCTCGGCTCAACTGCTCAAGGCTTCCTTACTGACCACTGACAACTGACCACTGACTACTGGTTTTCCTATGCGCCTTCTCATCATCAACGGACCGAACCTGGACATTCTCGGGAAACGAGAGCCCGAGGTGTATGGAACGCTTACCTTGTGGGATATCGAGAATCGCCTGAAGGAAAAGTATTCCAGCGTGAAGCTCGAGTTCTACCAATCCAATTCCGAAGGTGGGATCATCGACGCGCTGCACAAGGCACTGGATGGTTCTGCGACCGGCGTTGTGCTCAATCCGGCGGCATTCTCACATTATTCGTATGCGATCCGCGATGCCGTGGCCGCGCTGAAGGTGCCGGTCATCGAGGTCCATCTCACGAATATCCACGCGCGGGAAGAATTCCGTCGCGAGTCGGTCATTGCGCCGGTCTGCGCCGGAGTGATCGCGGGCTTCGGCGTGCGAAGTTATGAATTGGCGATCGAGTATCTTCTGGGAAGAGAAGACCACTAAGACACAGAGACACGAAGAGTCTCACAGAGGGAATCACAGTGGTGAGTTCGTATGATCAAGGCGGTTATTTTTGACCTCGATAACACGCTCGTCGATTTCATGGCCATGAAGGCGCAGGCGATCGACGCGGCGATCCATGCCATGCGGGATGCAGGATTCCGGCTGTCGTACGCGGAACTCAAATCCCGGATCGACGCCATTTACAAAGAACGCGGTATCGAATTCCAGAACGTCTTCGATGAACTGCTGTATCGTGAATTCAGCAAGATCGATTACAAGATCCTCTCCGCAGGCGTCATCGCCTACCGGCGGGCACGCGAAGCGGCATTGGTGGCCTATCCGCATGTCACCATGACGCTCATCGAACTTTCCAAGATGCATCTCAAGCTTGGCGTGGTCTCGGATGCGCCGGCGAAGGAAGCGTGGCTCCGTCTCTGCTATCTGAATCTTCACCATATCTTCGACGCCGTTGTGACATTTGACGACACGGGCGTTCGCAAACCGAAGCCCGAACCATTCCGCAAGGCGTTAGAACAGCTTCAGGTGGAACCCACGCAGGCCATGATGGTCGGCGACTGGGCGGAACGGGACATGATCGGCGCAGCGCAGTTGGGGATGAAGACGGTGTTCGCGCGGTATGGAGACACCTTCGGCACCAAGGTCTCGCATGCAGACTACGATGTTGACGACGTGGCGCAGGTGGTTGAGATCGTGAAGCAGCTTAATCAGAAGGGGTAGGGATGGGAGCAATCCAGGGTGTCGGCGTTGATGTCGTGGACGTGCAGCGCCTGAAGAAGGTGCTGGAACAGCAGGGGGCGTACTTCGTCGGAAAAGTGTTCACGGATGCCGAGCTCGCGTACTGTCAGTCCAAGAAGAATCCCCATGAGCATTTCGCCGCTCGTTTTGCAGCGAAGGAGGCGGTCGCAAAGGCAATGCGAACGGGATGGAGCGGAGCGTTTCGCTGGAGGGATGTCGAAGTGGTCAATGAACCATCGGGTGCGCCGAAGTTGATCCTCTACCGGGAGGTTGCGGAAGCGCTGGCGAATTCCCAGCTGCATCTCTCGATGTCCCACACGGAGAACACGGTGGTAGCATTTGTGGTGATCGAGAAGGGGGGAGAAGCGTGATTGACGATTTGTGATTCTTGATTATTGATTTGAAAAAGTGAAGGCCTCTGATCGTGCTCATCGCAGTCACAGAGGCCTTTTTGTTCCCCCTTACCGAAGTCCCGTCATGCGTGAACGGTTCTTCGGGAAAAAAATACGCGGGGATGGCGGAAAGTGCAAGTTAGATTATTCTTATGATTGGGACGGCCAGAATCGAATGACGATTTCCCAACAGTGCGGGAAAGAACCTAGCGAGCCATCAAAAACGTCATAAATGTCGCCTCATATGTTGACAATGCGACATTTTTGTCGTATCATGCTCCATGCGCCACGCGTATGGACACGCCCCCCTTGTCGCACGCACACCCGCCGTTGACGGGACCACCCTTCTCCACTCCGAACAACTGATTCATTCATTCGCGCATCCCCCTGGCAAGGTTATTCTTCTGTACGGCGACGATCTCGTCTTCCCGCTCGCACTCCGGATGGCGGCTCAGGCCATGACCAACGGCGCCCCTATCGCCGTGGTGGACGGGGCGAATCGCTTCAACGTGCACCTGCTCAGCCGCTTCGCCCGTGAACGCCGCCTGAATGCGGACGAATTCCTCCAGCGCATCTTCATCTCCCGCGGCTTCACCTGCTACCAGATGGAACAGGCGGTCATTCATCGGTTGCCGGCGTTCCTCGAACGGGTCGGGGGACAGACCGCACTCATCTTCGGCCTGCTCGACACATTCTACGACGAACAGGCGCCGCTGCGGGAAGTACAGCAGATGCTCCAGCGGGTGCTTGCTGCGCTGCATGGGATGAAAGCCGGAGGGGCTTCGCTGCTGCTCGTCTGCAGCGACTGGCGCGTGGCGGACAAGGAGCGGAGCGCGCTGTTCGAGACCCTGAAACGCGGAATGGACCGCGTGGTGAAGCAGGAAACGAGAAGCACAGAGGGAATGAGGCTGGAGGAGGGTACACAGAACACGCGAGCACTGAGCACATGAGCACAGAGCCTAGAGCGAAAGTCAGAAGTCAAAAGGCAAAAGGGTGGGCCAATGCAGACACATTGTTGCCAACTCTTTTGACTTTGGGTTTATGACTTCTGCCTCTGCTTAAGGCTTTGGGCTTAGTTACTGATTACTGACAACTGATTACTGACTCCTGTTTCCCATGGGCCGCACGGTACCGACATTCACCAATATCATCGACCAGGAGCTGGCGAGCTGGTCCAAGTTCCGGCGCGGATTGCGCGCAGAGGACCAGGAACTGTTCGACGAGATCTTCCGCGCCGCGAAGCTTCACCTCGCCGAGAACTTCTACGCCATGCGCACGATCCCGTTCGAGAGCATCATGATCTCCATCGTCATCGAACAGGCGAGGCGAATACGAAACCTTGAGGGTAAGATCCAAGAACGCAAGATCCAAGAGACAGACAAGATCCAAGAACGCAAGAACCAAGAAACAAACAAGATCCAAGAGCACAAATATCAAGAGCCAAACAATGCGCAAGGATCCAAGGGCCAAGAGCCGCGTCGTTCGACCGTATGACTTGCATTTCCACTATTGGATCTTGGTCCTTGCCCTTCATTTGGTTCTTGGCATCTTGTGATCTTGGTTCTTCCTCCAGAGGCCTTCCATGCTCTCCTGGCTCTTCGACCTCTACCCCAATCCCTCCGGGCTGACCCTCTGGTTCATCGACCATGACGGGAACCGCGTTCGCGCGTTCCATCGATTCACGCCGTCGTTCATCCTGCATCTGAACGAAGCAGACCGAGGACGCCTTCCCGCGCTTGTCGCACGGTGCCCCATCGCCATCTCCACGCGAACGGTTCCGCGCACCGAGATCTATTCCGGTGACACCTGGGATGTCGAACAGGTCTTCGTCCACGACCCGACCCGCTTCAAGGAGGTCGTTTGGTACTTCGAACGCTTCTTTCCCCACTTCGCCTTCTACAATTCCGACATCCCGGTCCAGCAGCTCTTTCTTTACGAGACCGGACTGTTTCCCCTGGCGCTCGGCGATTACGAGATCGATGCCGCCGGCGAACTGCGATCCTGGACGCTGCATGATTCCCGCGAAGCGGTGGAGTACGACCTCCCTCCCTTTTCCATCATGTGTCTCCGCACGGCGAACGATTTCGTCCCGCCGAAGTATCAACGGCACCTTGAGCTTGAACTGAGCTACGACGGACGAACGTACGTGCTCCAGCAGGAGACGCCGCGCGAGTTGCTCGAATCCTTCAACTGGCACCTGCATCGCTTCGATCCGGACATTCTGTTAACGAGCTACGGCGATTCCATCCTGCTCCCCAAACTGACCGATCTCGCCCGGCGTCAGAATGTTCCCCTTCTGCTGAATCGGGACCAGGATGCGACCTACGCGACCTCAAAGGAATCCAGCTTCTTTCAGTACGGCAAGGTCGTGCACAAGGATGGTGCGTTCGAGCTCGCGGGACGCTGGCATCTTGACGCGGACAATTCGTTCACGATCGCGGAGGCGGACCTTGACGGACTGTTCGAGCTGGCGCGGCTGACGCAGATGTGCGGACAACGACAAGGGCGCGCAAGCATTGGAACGTCGATGTCGTCCATGCAATTGTCGTGGGCGTACCGCAACAACGTGCTCATCCCCGCGAAGAAGCGGGAGCCGGAAGAGTTCAAATCCGCGGCTACGCTTCTCCTTGCGGACCGGGGCGGGCTTATCTTCAATCCGCCGCTTGGGTATCATGAGGAGGTCGCGGAACTCGACTTCGTGTCGATGTATCCGAGCATCATGGTCAATCAGAACGTTTCCCCGGAGACGGTCAACTGCCG
>JBFYQI010000280.1:0-4002 GCA_041302875.1 Ignavibacteria bacterium | reverse complement strand
CTTCGAACGGATGGCTCGCCCGATCGTCTCGTCGAGCAACGCGGCGGTGATCCCACCATGGAGCCGGCCGGGATAGCTTTGATGCTCGTCGCACGGGAAGAAGATCCCGACCAGCTCTCCATTCTCAAGTTCGTAGAACGAGGTCTTCAGGCTGAACGGATTCTTCAGCCCGCAGACGAGGCATGATCTGCTGTTTTGCTGCTTGCCTTTGACGACGTGTCGCACTGCGTTCCTTCCTGTTCGCGCGATCCGCTACTTGGTGTCGAGAATGACGGGGAGGCCGTCCTTCCCGGATCCGACGATAATGACCTTGGTGTTATTGGAGGCGGCGAGTTTCTCGGTTGCCTCGACCCCCTTCCAGCGGAGAAGCTGATCGCTGATCCCCTGCGAGACGATCTTCTGGAAGTCCGAGATGCCCTGGGCTTCGATGCGCTTGCGTTCCGCTTCCTGCCGCTCCTTCGTCAGGATGAACTGCATGCGCTGGCTCTCCTGGTCGGCGCGCTGTTTCTGCTCGATGGCTTCTGTGAGCTGCGGTGGGAGGGTGACGTTGCGCAGTGGGGTCGATTCGATGACGATGCCGCGCTTTTCAACGAGCTTGGAAAGTTCGGCCTGGATGCTCTCGCCGAGTCGCTCACGTTCCGAGGAATACAATGCACTCGCCTGGAAGGAGGCTGTTACGGCGCGGCTCACCGAACGGAATTGAGGAATAAGGATGATATTCTCGAAATCGCCGTCGGCGATCGTCTGGTAGATGCGCGCAGCGGAGTCGGGATTCATCCGATACAGCACACTGATCTCAAGTCCGATGGTCAATCCTTCGCGGGAGAGGACCTGCATCACTTCTTTGTGTTCATGCGTTTGCCATGTGAACTTGACCACCTTGGCAAGCGGGTTGACCGGATTGATTCCTGGAAGCAACGTGCGGTCGGAGACCGTGCCGAAGAAGTCGATGACGCCGACATGCCCCGCCGGGATCACGGTGAACATCTGGCTGAAAGCGATGAGGATAAAGAGCAAGGCAACGACGGCCGAGAGATTGGCCGATGTGCGAAAGAGGGGATTGTGCTCTTGTTGAACCTTCTTGCGGGCGCCGAACCATGCAATGACGGCGATGATGGCGATGAGGACGCTGACGATGAAGACCATGGGACCTCCTTTGGTTTTGGTTTGCGTACATCGTGATGGAGAGAACGCTCAGTGGACTAATGTATCATAGATATTGGATTCGTTCGAAGTGCGCCGTCCGCCGCCGACCCACTCGCCGGCGACCGTTTCGACAGACCTGAAATCACCGACACCGGCGCCACCGTGGTCATCCTGGGCACCAACCAGGACAGTAAATCGCCAATCCGCGGGATTCCCTCTCAACAATCGATTGGGGAGTGCGAATGATATCATATGCGCCGCTGTTGACCCGAGAGGATCACGGTCATCGCCGCTGGAAGGAAGGTACTCTGCAACGATCTCACCCTTTGCGTTTTCCAAACGAACTCCTCCCCCGACGAACACGCAGAATTCTGCAGCTCGCTGTTTGGGAAGGGTGAAGCGGGAATTTCTCCCGACGTCCGTTCGTCCACGCCCCGGTATTCCGTCCGTATCGATCGCAATGGCGGCGTATGTCAGTTGAAATCCATACTCCGGATGCCAGCCGGGATCGATTAAGCTGCGGAAGGTCAGCTGGAAAAAGATGTTCGAGTCGTTCTCCGCGACGGAGAAGCGTGTGAGGTCGAGGATGCCGGGATGGAAGCACGCGTTGAGCGGATACGCGAAGTATCCCGGACCGTGATCGTCCCTCTCAGGGTCGACGGCATCGAGCACGATGCGCGCTCCGCGTTGCGGCGACTTGATCTGGGCATGCGTCAGGAGTTCATGGGAGGGACCGAGCACCGATCGCGTGCCGGATGGGATCCGGGGCGTCGCGAGCCGGAGTTCGTTCAGTTCATCGAACAGAGGCACGTCCTGACGGAACGATTCGATCTCGACCGGATCGCCCTGATGTCCTGTCACTTCATAATCCTCCTCCAGGATGCGGACGCTGACATCATGTTCCGGGAAGAGAGTGAATGAACAGCGTCTGCCTGTGCGATGTGTGACGGGCCAGCCGAGGACGAAGGTGATCGGTGCTCGTGCATCCTTCATTGCGAGGCGGATGGTTCCCGATCCGCTCCCGGCGCTCAGGGTAATGAATACGCGCTCGCGTCCCATGGGCACCGCGAGGTGAGCGTCATGAAGTCTCTCCGGCAACCGTGGAAATAGATAGATCGTTCGCTCATTTGCGTTGACAGTGACGCCTGCGTACGACTGGTGTGCCGTCCGGATGAACTCCGCAAGGCTCCACGCCTGTGAAAACGTCCCGGAGAGCCGAGGCTCTTGTTCCCCGGTTCGCGGGGCAGCGTCCAACAACTCGGAGATGGTTCCGACCGCACCCCGGTCGAGCAGTTGTCCGATCATGTTCTCCGTGACTTGAAATGCGAGGTCCGGCTTACCCAACTGCACGGCCGCATCGATCCACGGTCCGGCGAGCCAGGTCCAGACGATTCCCTGGTGATATGCGGCGTCCTGCACGTAGTACGGTTCATAATGATGAAACGGATGGAAGTCCGGGTCTTCCGGAGTCAACGAGCCGACGCCATGCGGATAGACCAATCCTTCCGTGACCGCCCTGAACGCGCTGACGCGAATCTTTGGATCTTGCACGAGACTCAGTGCGAAGAGTTGATTTGGGCGCAGCTTCGGATCTGCAGAGCCATCCGTGTTCAAGTGATCGATGATGAATCCGCGTTTTGCATCGATGAACGATCTCTGAAAGGAAGCGAGCAGTCTATCCATCAGCGCTTCCCACTCGGCTGCCGCGCGTTCATCGCCGGCTTGCCGTGCGAAAGATGCTCCGGCGAGGAGTTGTCGAAACCAGAGCGCTTGGATGTCGCATGCGCGGGTGCCCCGCGGCGACCAGGGCCCGTCCGGTCCGACGGCATCCATCCACGTTTCCGCGTCCTCGTGCGTGAGAAATCCATCCTTATCCATATGATGACGGATCGTTCCTTCGATCGACCGCTTCGCGACGGGGTACAATGCAAGCCCGAATGCCGTGTCGCCCGAGGCCTTCACGTAGTCGTTGAGCGCGATGACGAACCATGGCGTACCATCCGCCGTATTGTAGTCGATGTTCGAGGTGGTCACGAGATTGGGGATGCGGCCATAGTTGGGACTTGCGGGAGTTTTTTCCTGCCAATCTGCGAACGATCGCAGGATCTCCTTCGCTTCCGCGAATCGGCCGGTGACCAACGTCGCTCCGGCGAGTGAGATGAAGGAATCACGCCCCCAGTAGTTGTTGAACCAGGGCAGACCGGCGAAGATCCCTTTACGCACCTGGTCCATGATGAGCGCATCCATGGAGATCACGGCCCACGCATAGGCTTTGTCGAATCGAGCATCGTTCGTACGGAAGAGCGCCGCGTCGAGGAGCCGCTGCATCCGGGAGACTCGTTCGGCCACCAGGGATTCGACCTTTGGGAGGATCGATTTCGTGAGCGTCGTCGCCTCGGATTCATCCCTGCCGGCACAGAGCAGAATGTGGACGATGTCCTCTCGAGGCGTGGACGATACTGTTCCGGTGCTCAGTCGTCGGCCGATTCTCCTCGCACTCGTGTCCGCCAGGATGGAAGATCCAGACATGGTCATCGCGATCCACGCTGGTGCGTCGGAGCGCTCGCCATCCGTAAGCAACGGGCGATACACTGTGCGGTGAATGCCGTCCGTGGCGAGACGGATGTAGTCTTCCGGCTGCATTGACCGGTCAACGAGAGGCGAGGCAGAGATCCGCCGGTTCTCGATTCCGCTCAGCGAGACAAGCAGCGCATCGACGGAATCGAGCAGGGTCATGGTCTCAACGACGCCCTTCGGGTATGACCGCGAGAATTGATGCGGCAGGACCGTGACGCGTTCGGCCGATTCCTTGTGCAACACGCTGTCATCGACCGTGATGCGTACGTCATCCAGCAG
>JBFYQI010000274.1:0-2507 GCA_041302875.1 Ignavibacteria bacterium | reverse complement strand
ATATTCAGAAGGAATGGTCGCCGCGGGATCTGAGACGAGCGTTGCAGGAGTCAGAGCAGAAAATTGGATCTGGTCGATAATGAGCTCTCCCGTGTCCGCAGAGACTCCGGGGTTGTTCCTGATCTGAATCCCACGAAGGCGAATGGATCCTTCCACATGACCATTACCAAAATCCGGAGATGCCGGCTGCTTGTCGATCGCCCATTCCACAAGACGCCATCCCCACCAATCAACGGTAACCCAAGGCCCAGCTTCCTGGTTCTCCATCCGTCCTTCGGGAAACGCCTCAACACTGTCCTCGATGAGGAATCGCAATTGCTCCAAGCCGGCGCCCCCAAAGACGTATGCCTGTACTGCGCTCCCGGCCGCGGGGACGGCTTTGATCCGTGATGGTCCCATGATGAGCGTATCCGTGACCAATCCACTATCTGCAGTCCAGATGAATTGCCAGCGTGCCGCCGAGATATTCCCGGGGATGACGGGCACAAGCCGTGCCGCACTCGCAGAGAATTGCACTGAATTGACGCCCGTTGGAGAGGCGGTGGGGCCAGTCCATTGCCCAATACCTGCGTCAAAGTTGTCGATGGTCGAAGTGACATACGAGACGGTATCGACCGTGAACGTCCAGTCTGCCGCCAAGGTCGAAGGGACGATATTGGCGCTGAGATCGGCTACGTCATTCAGCCGCACACGATACGACTTGCCGGGCTGCAAAGCTGCCGACGGATAGATGTTCACAGCACCCCGGGAAGCGCCGTCCACATAGTACTGCGTCTTGGAAACAAGACTGCCTCCAACCATGCGCATGGCGACCGATGATGAGGTGATTGAGGTCGGATTCAATCGTTCGTTGTAGGTGATGTTGATGAACTGATTCGGTCGGACGGCGGTCTGTGCCGTGTCAGGGTCTCGAAATGTCCATTGCGGAGCTGTGATGTCCGAAATGATCGTGCGGAACGGAATCGCCAGGCTGTCACCACCACTGCCGTCTCCGTTCCCGTCGAATGCTTGGGAATAGACATCAGTTGCCATTCCGCGGATGACGAGAGCGTATGCGGTGTCCATGACCAATGGGGCCAACGGAGTCAGCTTCAGTGACCGGTCACCGTTTGACCAGAGAAGCGAGCATCCCACCGGTTGGTTGCCAGGCCCGATCAACACGACATTCGGTTCTGATGTGCTCCGGTTCATTCGTTGGCTGAAAGTAAGGGTCAGAAACGCATTCGCCAGGATGTTGGCACCCGCCGTCGGACTTGATGAAAGCACGCGTGGCGGAATGGTCGAGCCGATTGTTCGGTCCAAGAAGCGAATTTGTCCGGGAGATATCGTGAATGCGACGGTATCGTTTGGATAGTTCGGTCGCTCAAAGACGAGCGAGTGCGAGCCTGGCGCGAGGCTGTCGAACATGTAGAATCCGTTATGATACGAGTCTCCCAAGTACGTGCGGTTCTCGGGAAGTAAGCGGAGTTGAACACCATCGATCGGTGTTTGCAGCCCGTCGTCTGTCAGGATACCGGCGACAATGCCCATCGTATCTGCTGGAACGCCGTAGTATTGCATGAAAGCATCGCGAAGGGCGTACGCTTCCATCTTGCGATACGAGTTGTTCATCAGGCGTCGGGTTTCGGCATAATTGTCATGGAAGGAGCCTTCAGACAATTCCCCTGGCATCGCCAGCCCGTTGAGAACTCCAAGGTTAAAACCTCCACTCGTTCCGCCATAGAACGTGTAATCCTTGTACACTCCAGCAACGCCGGTAATGTTTCCCGAGGAGGAACCTGTTCGGATCTTTGCCCGGATATGCTGGTAAACATAGGAAGACATGGTCACGGCCTGCGGCCACACGGGTTGTCGCGTTGCGATATCCTCCTTCAGCAGAACGCACGTGTAGTTCGTCGCCGTGTTTGCTCCGAGGGGGAGGCTGGTGGCATTGCTGTGAATGGAATGGAACCAATCGGCACCATTCTGGTTCGCGAATGTCCACCGTGCGGTGAGACTCGGTTCCGCATCCGGCGGATTTGGATAATCATTCGTTTCCCGCGTCAGGAGGACCGTGGCTCCCTGCGACTGAAGGAGCGTGCGGAGCCAAAGCGCTTTGCGGAAGTTGCTTTCCGATTCCCAGAAATCCGTTCCGGGATCCGGGATGATATGCCGATCGTTTCCCGCGTTGTACCCTCCATGACCGGGATCGATGCAGATTTTACGACCGCTCAACGATTGCCCGGTCAAGAGCGTGGGAATGACAATCAGAAGAAGAGGGGAAAGGAAATGTTTCATTGCCGTCCCTCCTCATAGGTAAGGAGGAAGACTTCTCCTGCGGGCGTTGAGCAAAGGATCTTGTTCTCTGTGGGGGAGCAAGACGGGAACAATTCGATGATGTCAGGGCTGTTGGTCAATGTGCCGGAAGTCGCTCCGTCCGGAGCAACGAAGATGATCTCTGACTTCAGAATCTGTTGACCGTCATCCTCATCGGCCATGGCGATGATCCATCTGCCGTCGCGTGTCCA
>JBFYQI010000269.1:0-2713 GCA_041302875.1 Ignavibacteria bacterium | reverse complement strand
AATTTTATCCAGCATGGCCATTAATCGTCTCATGATTCTCGCTGGCGGGGTTTCCTCACGGATGAAGCGGTCCGTCGAGGGCGCAGGCGGTATTGACGAGAAGCTTCTCACCGAAGCCGCTCATCGATCCAAAGCGATGCTCTCCGTCGGTGCTGGCAATCGACCGTTCCTCGATTACCTCCTCTACAATGCGAAGCGCGCAGGGTATGAAGAGATTCTGATCATTGTCGGAGAACGATCTGAAGCCGTGCGGGAAGCGTACGGCAACGTTGATGCAGGAAATGACTTTCACGGCCTCACGATCTCCTATGCTGTCCAGAGAATTCCCCCCGGAAGGTCGAAACCGCTCGGAACCGCTGACGCCGTCTTGTGCGGGATGAACGCGGCGCCTCACTGGGCCGGAACTTCGTTCACATCGTGCAACGGAGACAATCTGTACAGCATCGAAGCTCTGCGGTTGATGCATGAATGTGATTCTCCGTCCGCTCTCATCGACTACGACCGAGCGGCATTGGCTTTCGACCATGCGAGAGTCGCGCAATTTGCGGTGCTTCGAACGAGTGTCGAAGGCTTTCTCACCGATATCCTGGAAAAACCGACCGAGGAAGAATTGCACGCCGCGGCAGATGCGAAGGGACGTATCGGCGTCAGTATGAATATCTTCCGGCTTTCATACGACATGATTCGTCCGTACCTTGAATCGTTGCCTTTGCATCGCGAGCGGCAAGAAAAGGAACTGCCTCGTGCGATTCGGGCGTTCATCAGCGATCATCCCCGGAGCGTACGTGCGATCCCGCTCGCCGAACACGTCCCCGACCTCACCGGCCGGGATGATATTCCGGTGATGCAGAAGTATCTGAGAGCGCATTTCCCCGAAGAATTGTGGGGGAAGGATACTGAGCTGTAGATCTTTGTTAAAGGCATAACACAAAGTCGCGAAGAGCGCAAGGAACGCTAAGAAAGAACAATATTGGGATAATGGGTCGGAACTCGGCGCAAAGAGGCAAAGCTGCAAGCGTGGCGTCCTTTGTATCTTGGCGTCGATATATGAATCCACACTTTTTCTAATTCCTTCTTGCGGTCGTGGCGGCGTAGCGTCTTTGCGTCATTCTGTACACTGCGAAATCATGTTTGGGAGAAACCCTGTCGGTGACACTATGTGCATGCGCAGAATTATCCGGATTGTAGAACAAGCAATTGTGGCGCTGTTGTGGATTGTGGCTAGCGCGAAAAGCCAGACCGATCGTGTTGGAACGCTTGTTCTCGAGAATGCAAAGGTTCGATTCCAAGCCTCAGTCCTCGAGGGGAAGCTTTCCGCCGAGCGTCTCTCGACGACCTCCACGTGGTCCAAGGAATTCGGTGCGGAACCTGCCACCATTGAGACCGACGCAGGTTTTGGCGTCGAATTGATGTTCACCGACTGGCAGGCGCCTGGGATGCCGAACAATGCGGAAAATCCTGTCACCCTTCTTGCTCAAGACTTTGTCTTCGAGCGGAGTTCGAATGCCGTCGAACCGTCTGGGACGAAGCAACTATCGCTGGAATTCAAGGGAGTCAACAACTCCTTGCTGCTTCGCATGGACTATTCCCTCGAACAGGATGGCAGCACCATCCACCGGAGCATCGCGGTTCGCGATACATCGTTTGGACATCACTTCCTCCGTTGGTTCTGGCCGCGATTTGGCTCTGTGAAACAACCAGTGGAACTCGTCCATGCCGGCGGATTCGGCCAGCCCATCGCCCTCGTGTTGTCAACCGGTTCGGCATTCTTCGGTGTCGAATATCCTGCCGCACAGAATGACACATGGAATTTCGAGAAGGAGAAAGGCGTCGACATCAAATGCGGACATGAGGTCGGGCGACTCGTCCAGTCGGAATGGATCACGAGCGAGTCGACGGTGATGGGGATCGGACCAACACGCTACGCGAAGCAGTGGTTCTTCAAGTACCTCGACGGCATCCGCGTGGCTCCGCTTAAGCCCTATGCCCTCTACAATTCGTGGTACGATTTGCGCTCTCCCGACTATCCGCGCGTTCCGATTGGAAATGTGATGAGTGAGCAATCGGCGATGAAGATGGTCCGTCTTCTGAAGGAGAACATGATCGACCGCCACGGCATCCAGTTAGATGCGTTCGTGCTGGACGACGGCTGGGATGTGTATCAAAGCGATTGGACACTCCGGAAAGAACAATGGCCGAACGGACTTCGACCGCTCGCAACCGAACTCGCCAAGACCAACACTGCGCTCGGCATCTGGTTTGGCCCGACCGGTGGATATTCGTTCCGCAAGTACCGTCTGAATTGGATGAAGGAGAATGGCTACGAGACGGTGGGAGATCAACTCTGCGTCGGAGGGACGAAGTACAGCGCACTCCTGAAGAAGCGGACGACCGACTTCGTCGCTCAGGATGGCGTGCAGTATTTCAAATGGGACGGGATCCAGTTTTCGTGCAGCGAGCCCGACCACGGCCATCCAACTGACATCTACTCGCGACGGGCGATCATGGAGTCGGTCGTTTCCTGGTGCAACGCTGTTCGCGAGAAGGATCCTGCGACTTTCCTGAATATTACGTCCGGTACCTGGATGAGTCCCTGGTGGGTGAAGTATGCGAACACCATCTGGATGCAGGGAGAGGATTACGGATACGCTGACGTTCCGTCGCTGAGCCAGCGTGACGGCGCGATCACCTACCGCGATTTCGTCCTCTATGA
>JBFYQI010000268.1:0-3569 GCA_041302875.1 Ignavibacteria bacterium | reverse complement strand
GTCGCAAGCGAAACGAACCTCCATGGCGCTCTCGTCGACGATCTTGTTGAGTATCTCTGCCATATGATAACATGAACTGTGCCAATCGTGAGTGGCACGAGATTTGAATAAACGAAGATAATGAATTTTGCACATTCAAAAAAGTGAAGCCGCTCAGTTTCGTTGGAAGAGTTTGCCGGGGAGTTGACGAACCAGCCCCTTGAATTCGAGCGACAGGAGCGTGACAAGCGTATCGGAGGGGCCAAGGCCGGATCGATCCGCCAGGTCGTCTGCGTGGATCGGTTCCGTTGCCAAGTGCTCGTAGATCTGCTGCTCGAACAGCGTCAGCGGACCGGGGTCACGCGGCACTGCTCCATTCTGATTCCCGCCCATCTGAAGTTCGTCAAGGACATCCTCGATGGAGTGAATGAGCTTTGCCCGCCCGGTTTGGATCAGCCGGTGTGGGCCGAGACTCTGCGGACTCATCATGCTTCCTGGGACGGCGAACACCTCCCGGTTCTGGTCAAGGGCAATGGAGGCGGTGATCATCGCCCCGCCGTCCTCTGCCGATTCCACGACGATCGTTCCAAGCGCTATGCCGCTGATGATGCGGTTACGGCGCGGAAAGTTCTGTGCATCAGGTTTTGTTCCGAGGGGAAACTCGGAAATGACGGCGCCGGATTCCGCGATGCGTTCCATCAACCGTCGGTTCTCTGCGGGATACGGAACATCGAGCCCGGATCCAATGACGGCGCATGTTCGTCCGTGCGCCCGCAGTGCCGCGCTGTGAGCGACGGTATCGATCCCCCGCGCGAGTCCGCTGATGATCGTCAGCTCGTGCTCCACCAACTCGCGGCTGATGCGCTCGGCGGCCCGTTCCCCGTACGACGACGGACGACGCGTTCCCACGACGGCGATCGCGGGAGAGCGCAAGCACTCCAGGGTTCCTTGAACAAACAGCAGGGGGGGCGGATCGTAGATGCGGCTCAGGAGGTCCGGATAGGCCGGATCCCACGACGCAACGATCTGAACGCCGAGGCGCTCGGCGCAGGCGACCTGGTATTCCGCAAATCGTTCTCCCTCGTGATGTTTGATCGCCGATGCGAGCGTACGGTCGATCCCGTACACACGAATGAGATCTCGCGGCGACGCCTGCAGAACAGCGTGGGCAGAGCCGAAGTGATTCAGGAGTGAGCGGATCTTGAGCGGTCCGATTCTCGGGATGGACAGCAAACGCAATAGATGGAAGACATCGGATTGATGATGCGGCATGACCGCTTCCCCCTTGGATCGACGGTGCGAATGATGCAGGCTATCTCGGCATGTAGGCGCTGACCCCGAACGGCACGGCGTGAATCGTGATGCCGATGGCGAGAGTTCCCCGGTCTCCCATCGTGAGAAACACTCCCGGTGAGAACGTGCCGATGTTCAGCACGCCGGGATAGATGTTCACGCGCAGGCGCTCGAGATAGTACTCAGAAACGAGGAGGGATGCAAGGAGGGAATTGGAGCGATCATAGAAGAGTCCCGCCGTGGCGCCCACATGGATGGTGCGGGTCGAGATGCCGTTCGTCGCATCGGTCTCCCACACACCGGTTTGCATGGCGCCCGCGCCGAAGGAGAACGAAGTTGCATCCCGAAATTTCAGCGTCGCGCCCAGGAGCGTCGATTTCCCCAGAAGGAGAAACGGCTGGATGGAAGAGGACAACGACCAGCGATACTTCGCGACGAAGCTGTGACCGAAATTCCGGAATGCGAACGGTGCGAAGGAAAACGCGATCTGCGGGGACCAGTTGTTCATCTGCCAACGATCAGAAAAATAGCGGGCAACATCGTCGAAACTGAACAGTACGATGCCGAGTGGATCGAATATCAGCAGGTCGGCGATCGCATCGACATTCGGCCGAACGTCGGGCCCGTTCTCGACGATCTCATTCAACGCATGATAACTCATCGCGGTGATGGCGCCAGCGAGCATCGGCATGGGGACGTCATGTGCCTGGTACCATTCGGAAAGTTTGCGGTATTCCATCCCTCCGCCGATCAGATGCAGGATGTAGTTGGGGGCCCACTGTGCATGCCGCACGTCGAGGCTGAGGGGGAAGACCTCCTGCCGGAGGAAGCGATTCCAGCTGTATCTGTTCAGGATCGGTCCCGGAGCGGCGATGCTTTTCCAAACGCTTGTTGCGCCGGCTCGGAGCGGGAGCGCTGATGCTCGGGTCGAACTGGCGTACGATTGAAGCACATCAAGCCCGCCGTGCAGGATAACGGCGAGGGGGTGATACATCGCATCGGAGCCGTACGGGAGATCGCGGTAGAAAAAGAAGGACGAATCCTGTGCCTGCATCGATGCGGGCGCGCAAGATGCAGCGAGGAGCAGAATGACGAACGCGGCCCGGATGAAGCGAGATCGCATTGCTACGCCGACGTGATCGCAGCCGTGAACTCGCTCACCAGACGGTCCGCCTCAGTCTTGTTCGGTGCCTCGGCGATGATCCGGATGATCGGTTCGGTGTTGGATTTCCGCAGGTGGACCCAGGAGGTGGGGAAGTCGATCTTCAATCCGTCCGTGGTCGTGACCGCGCCCTTCGAGGCGTATGCCTCTTGGATGCGGCGCAGCGCGGCGTCTGCGTCGATGGAGCCCAGGTCGACCTTCCCCTTCGTGATCTCGTACGAGGGCATCGTCGCTCGCAGGGCAGACAGCGGTCCGCCGAAGTCCGCGAGTGCCTGCAGGACGAATCCGATGCCGACGATGGCGTCGCGTCCGGCGTGGATCCCGGGAAAGATCACGCCGCCGCTCCCTTCGCCGCCGATGACCGCGCCGATCTCGACCATCCGTTGGGCGACGTTGATCTCTCCGACCGGTGTCTTCTCGATCGTGCCGTCATTCGCCTTCACGACGTCATCCACTGCGCGGGTGGTGGACAGATTGATGACGACGCGTTGGGATTTCGAACGCATCTTCTCAAGAACGAACTTCACGCATGTGGTGATGGTATACTCTTCTCCGTACGGTTCCCCTTTCTCTGTGATCATGACAAGCCGGTCAACATCAGGGTCGACGGCGATGCCGAGGTCGGCGGCGGTTTCCTTCACGCGGGCACACAGACCGGTGAGGTTCTCCGGAATCGGCTCGGGCGTATGACCGAAGACACCGGTGAGGTCACAGTGAAGCGGAACGACCTCACAACCCAGCGCGTCGAGCAATCCGGGGACGATGGCGCACCCCGCCGCGTTCACACAATCGAGCACGACCTTGAATCGTCGACGCCGGATCTCTTCGACGCGGACGAGGGGATGCGAGAGCACAGCATTGACGTGATCAGAGAGGAATGATTCCCGCTGCTCGAACGAACCCTGACGGTCCCATGGAACATATGAGCGCTCCGCGCGGTCCGCGATCGCCCAGAACGCCTTGTTCTGGTCCGCATTGAGAAAGAGGCCGGACGGCGCGAAGAACTTCATACCGTTCCAGACCATCGGATTGTGGCTCGCGGTGATCGAAATTCCGCCGGAAGCACGGAGGCGCTCGACCGCCAGCGCAACCGTGGGAGTCGGGCAGATGCCGAGCGAGATGACATTGCAGCCCA
>JBFYQI010000249.1:0-3040 GCA_041302875.1 Ignavibacteria bacterium | reverse complement strand
ATCGTCATCCCGGGTTTGTTCAACCGCATCGGCGTCTGGTTCGTCAAATTTGCACCCCGTCCTCTTCCCGCCATGATCATCAAGCGGCTCCATGGATGAAGGCGCGATCGTTTTCTTTGACGAACACTGCGTTCTCTGTAATCGTGTTGTGCGCTTTCTCTCAACCGTCGATTCACACGATCGGTTACGCTTTGCGTCCTTGACATCTGAGACGGCAGACCGCTTGCTCGGAGTGCATCGGAATCTTCCGGACTCCGTTGTCGTCCTTGCAGGCGCTCAAATCGCCGCGCGTTCTGAGGCGGTGCTTTTGCTAGCGCGTACGCTTGGCGGCATCTGGCGCGTGGCGGAAGTGATTCGCCTCATTCCTCATCGCTGGCGGGATCGCGCGTATGATGCAATCGCCCGACGCCGCTATCGATGGTTCGGCCGCCATGTGCATTGTCCCGCACCATCAGTGCAACTCAGAGCAAAGATCCTTCCCTAATCAATATTCCCGTGGATGCCATGAACCGAATCCTGATCCCGCTCCTGTTGTTCTTCACCGTGCTCGATCCTTTGAGTGCAACCGAGCCGAGTCGGTATGATACGCTTGCCTATCGGCTTGCCACAAAAGCCTTGTCGGAGAATACATCTTACCTCCTTCTGCATGAGCTGTGCACGACGATCGGACCGCGATTGAGCGGCTCTCCCGAAGCGGCCAAAGCGGTCGCCTGGACAAAGAAGAAGATGGAGGCGTACGGATTCCAGAACGTGCGCCTTGAGCCCGTGATGGTGCCGCATTGGCGACGCGGAACGATCGAAGAAGGCTGGTATCGGGCCAACGGGAAGAAAGCGAAGTTGAGTATCGCGGCGCTCGGTGGAAGCATCTCGACGCTGAAGAAAGGCCTTTCGGCGGAGATCATCGAGGTCCGTTCGTGGGACGAATTGAAGCGGATCGGCCAGGACGCCATGGGGAAGATCGTCTTCTTCAATCGTCCGATGGACCGCTCGTTGCTGCATCCCGGACAGGCGTACGGACAAGCGGTGGATCAGCGCGGACGAGGAGCGATCGAAGCGGCGAAGTATGGCGCAGTCGCTGCGCTCGTCCGTTCGATGACGACGCAGTACGACGACACGCCGCACACCGGATCGATGTCGTACGTCGACAGCATCCCGAAGATCCCCTCAGCGGCCGTGAGCACGAACGATGCGAACATGCTGAGCGCGTTGTTGCGCGATGGAGCGAAGGTGACCGTCGGACTGCGACTGAATTGCGAGACGTTGCCGGATGTTGAGTCCGCGAACGTCATCGGAGAACTTGTGGGAACCGAACATCCAAACGAGGTCGTCGTGATCGGCGGTCATTTGGATAGTTGGGACAAAGGACATGGCGCCCACGATGACGGAGCCGGGTGCATTCACACGATCGAGGCGGTGCGCTTGCTGAAGGAACTCGGATTGAAGCCAAAGCGGACCATCCGCGCGGTGATGTTCATGAATGAGGAGAATGGATTGCGCGGCGGGATTGCGTACGCCGCCATGGACCGTCCGGGCGAGAAGCACATTGCCGCTATCGAATCGGATGCCGGGGGATTCATGCCGCGCGGCTTCGGCGTCAGCGACTCGGCGACGTTTGAGAAGATCGTCCGCTTCGCACGCGCATTCCGCGCTCTCGGCGCTGAGACGTTCGTTCGCGGCGGCGGTGGTGCGGACATCAGTCCGCTGACCCGCCAGGGAGTTCCTTCCTTCGGCCTGAATGTGGATGGCCAGCGCTACTTTGATTATCATCATTCCGCCGACGATACGATCGACAAGGTCAGTGAGCGGGAGATGGCATTCGGCTCGGCCGCGATGGCATTGCTGGCCTATGTTCTTGCAGAGGAAGGCCTGGGCAATTGAAGATTGTCGATTATTGATTATTGATTGTTGTTTGGAGGAGAGAAGAATGAAGCATGTTGCGCTAATCTCCCTTATTCTCTTCGTGCTTGCGCGGGGCTGGGCGCAGTCGATCGATGAAGAATTGTCGGCGTTTATCGCATCGAAGGCGCACCCGGAAAGCGTGTCGGACTTCAATGCCCTGCCGCATCTCTCGTCATTGAATCAGGACACCACGCTGATCTGCTGGAGCTTTGCGACGTCGTCGTTCATCGAGTCGGAGATGAAGCGTCTCGGCATGGAGCCCGTCCGGCTTTCCGTCGTGTATCCGATGTATTGCGTGTTCCTCGAGAAAGCGAAGCGCTTTGTTGAAACGAAGGGGAGCTCTCGCCTTTCTCCCGGCGATCTGTTCAGCGGTGTGCTCGATATCGTGGCGAAGTACGGCGCAATGCCCGCGGCGAGTTACGAGGGGATGAAGGAAACGGGGACAGTCTACAGTCACTCGAGGATGTACGACGAGATCAGCGCGTTGATGCGGAAGGTCAAGAAGGAAGGGGCGTGGGATGAAACCGCGGTTCTGGCCCGGGTGAGGGAAATCCTGCGTGCGTATGTCGGGGAGCCGCCGGCAGAGTTCGTCTTCCGGGGATCGAAGTACACGCCCCGCTCGTTCGCCGACGCAGTGGTGCGGTTGCCGTGGAATGAGTATCTCCTCGTCACCTCATTCCGCTACGCACCGTTCGACAGGTTCATCGAGCTCAACGTCCCGGACAACTGGGGACGCCAATCGAACTACTTCAATGTTCCGCTTGACGAATTCTACGAAGCGATGAAGAGCGGAGTGGAAAAAGGGTATTCCGTTGCCTTCGATGCGGATATTTCAGAGCCGAGCTAAGAGCGGACGAAGCGGTATGCGATCATCCCCCCCTCCGATGTGCACGAAGACTCGATCGATCAGAACACACGCGAAGTGCGATTCAAGGATGAACGGACGACCGACGATCATCTCATGCACATCGTCGCATACAAGCGCTTCGGAAATGAGGATTGGTTTCTGGTGAAGGATTCTTGGCGGACTGCGTTCGAGGGGCCGAATGGAGGGTACATGTTCTTCCACGGATCCTACATGAAGCTGAAGGCGTTGGCGTTCCTGGTCCACCGCGACGCAGTGCCGGCGATCGCAGCGAAG
>JBFYQI010000184.1:0-2784 GCA_041302875.1 Ignavibacteria bacterium | reverse complement strand
GTCTTCCAGCATTATGATGAGCACCGCACTCGGATGCAGACTGCGAAGTCGAAGGGGGCGCTCGCACTCATCTACCTCTATGAAACGCCGATCGCGAATCCCAACGGAGATTTCATCAGCGATTTCTATCCTTCCATGATCAGTTTCGGCGTGGCGAATGAGCTGCTCAAAGAACGAGGTTGGACCGCCGAAGCGCTCCAGGATTCCCTCGCGCGATCGCGGAATACCCGCTCATTCCCGCTCGCCGCTTCCATCCACTACCGCGTTCAGGCGACGCACCATGCGGATGGGATCGGCTACAACGTGCTCGGCATTCTCGAGGGAAGTGATCCCGAATTGAAGAAGGAGTGCATCATCATCGGCGGACATCTGGACCACTGCGGGACGCACGTCGGACTGACCTTCGCTGGTGCGAGCGACAATGCCAGCGGAAGTGCGGTCGTTCTGGAGATCCTTCAGGCGATGGCGGCCGGACCGCGGCCAAAGCGTTCCGTGATGTTCGCGCTCTTCGGCGGCGAAGAGATGGGATTGCTCGGATCGAAGCACCTCGCCGAACATTTGCCGAAACAGTTCACGCGCTATCTTGCGATGCTCAATTTTGATATGGTCGGGACCGGCGACGGCGCCTGGTGCGGCTATAGCGCGTCACCGGAGTGGGTCAAGAGCATCCTCGACGAGGCAGACCGCGACGTGCATATCCTCCGCGGATCTCGCGCCATGGGACGTGTCGGCGTCCGCTCCAGCGATTTCGCACCGTTCTTCCTGAGGGGTATACCATCGTACTCATTCGGTTCCAACGGACCGCACCTGTTCTATCACGAAGCCGGCGATAAGATCTACCGCATCAATCCGGACATGCTGGCCGATATGGCCCGTCTCGGATTGGGCATCGCCCTGCGCATCTCCTCATCACCTGAATCACAGGCTCACCGATGAAACGGAAACCCAAGCTGTACCCGGTCCCGCAGATCAGCTCCGTGCAGGACATGCTGCTGAAATCTGCCGCAACGCACGGCGAGAAGCTCGCGCTTGAAGACCTCAAAGAAACGCCGATTCCCCGCGTTTCGTACGCCGCTCTCCTTCGCAATGTTCTCAAATTCGGAACGGCACTCCGCCAACTCGGCATCCCGGAACGGAGCCATATCGCGATCATCGGCGAGAACCGCGTGCAATGGGGCATCGCCTATCTCACCGCGATGTGTTTCAACTATGTCGTCGTTCCCATCGACCGGAACCTGACGCCGAACGAGATCCTGAATATCCTGCACGAATCGGACGCGACGGCCGTCATCTTCTCCGAGACGTTCGATCCGCTATTCCGCGAGCATCGGCATGCGGTGAAGCAATTGAAGCATTGCATCAGCATGGACCTGCTGGCGGAGAAGAACGGATTCCATTCCATGCCGCAGATGATCGGACAGAGCAAGGGATGCACCGTCGAGGCGCTTCCGCACATCGATCCCACGGCGTTGGCGGTCATCATCTTCACATCGGGAACGCTCGGACGCGCCAAAGGCGTCATGCTCAGCCAGCGAAACATCGCGTCGAATCTCGTCGCAATGGTCAGCATGATGTTCATCCATCCGCACGACCGGTTCCTCTCGGTGCTTCCGATGCATCACACCTATGAATGCACATGCGGATTCCTCTGTCCGCTCTATTCGGGGGCATCGGCGCATTATGCGCGGTCGCTCAAGACCGTCGTGGACGACCTTCAGCAGGTGCAGGCAACGATGTTGCTTGCGGTGCCGCTCCTGTACGACAAGATGTTCAAGCGCATCTACAAGGCGATCCAGGAGAATAAGGTCAAGTCGGTGATCGTGCCGCCCCTCGTGCGCCTGACGGACATCGCAGCGAAGGTCGGCTGGAAGGGTGCGAAGAAGATGGTCTTCGCCGAAGTGCATGCGAAGTTCGGCGGTCACATTCGCTGCTTCATCGCGGGCGGCGCCGCACCCGATCCGCGCGTCGCCAAAGGACTCCGAGATCTCGGCTTCAATTTCATCCAGGGGTACGGATTGACGGAGACCTCTCCTATCCTCACGCTCAACCAGCTCGACAATTTCAAGGATGAAGCGGCCGGCATCCCGCTTCCGGGGATCGAGATCAAGATCAATGAACCCGGCGCGGACGGCACGGGCGAGGTCTGGGCAAAAGGACCCAGCGTGATGCTCGGCTTCTACAAGAACGAGAAGGCGACACGCGAAGTGATGAACAATGGATGGTTCCGCACGGGAGACCTTGGGTATGTCGACGACGACGGATTCCTTCACATCCGCGGCCGGATGAAGAACGTCATCATCTCGCGCAGCGGGAAGAACGTTTATCCCGAAGAGGTGGAGGATCTCCTCAACCGGAGTCCGTTCATCCAGGAATCGCTCGTGTACGGGGAAGAGGACGCGAAGCACGACGAGATCATCGCAGCTCAGATCGTCGTGGACGCGGAGGCGATGATCGAATATTCGGAATCCCGCGGCGTGAAGATCACGGACGAGTTGCTGCAGGAGGTCATCGGCGAGGAGATCAAGAAGGCGAACGCGGAACTCGCGGCGTTCAAGCAGGTGAAGAAATTCACGATCCGTGAAACGGAATTCGAAAAGACGACGACGCAGAAGATCAAGAGGTTCTTGGTAACACCAAAGTAGAACATTGTTGATCATTGATCTTTGATTTGTGATTGAGTGATGATGGAGAAGACGAAGATACTGCTCATTGTGTTGCTCGCGTGTCTGCAACCGGCGGAGGCGCAGCGTCTTCCGTTCACGCAGCGGTATGAGCATCTCGGCC
>JBFYQI010000144.1:0-4934 GCA_041302875.1 Ignavibacteria bacterium | reverse complement strand
TCATCCTTTCGAGGATCCCGCATGCTGAAGGGCAACATCCGCGAGTCGAGAAGCATACTTCTCCAACCCGCAATGATTGACCCGTTCGATCGTGTCGCGGATTGCCCGCGGAAACGCAGCGATTCCTCCGTACGCCCCCGCGATGGAGCCAGCAATCGCGCCGATGGTATCGGCATCGCCTCCCATGCGGGCAGCCAGCAAAGCAGTTCGAACCGGATCGCCTTTGCTATAATAGAAGAGCGCGAGGCTAACGGGAACGGTCTCCGTCGTCGACGTCGACGCACCGATCACATCGTAGAGTTCGCGCAAGACGCTCGCTTCCGACGAGCCCTTGGTCACCAAGCTGATCGCCAGTTCTGTCCGCCGCGCGATCGACGCGCCCAGCCAGGGATTCCCCAATTTCATTCCCCTTGCGACGCCGTCGAGGGCGACGGAAATGATCGCATCGAGCGATCGCTCTCCACGCAAACACGCACCGACAGCACAAGCGATTCCTGACGCTCCGGCAATGGCGATGTTGGTGTTGTGCGTCGGTTTGCAGGCAAGCGCAACATCCCCGACGGTCCGTTCAACATCTCCCAGATTGACGATCCCCACCGGCGCGATTCGCATGCTGGCGCCGTTCGTGTCGCCGTAGATCCCGGTCTTCTCAATGCTCGCCCCTGCCTGAAACGCCTGCAGCGCCCGCAAGGAGCTCGGCCCCAAGAGCGATCCCGCAAATGCGTTGAAGCTCTGGGCCCACGCAAGCAGTTTGTGCGCGATCAGTTCCGGGTCGACCTTCCCCGCCTCCAGGATCACGTCCGCAAGCACAAGCGTCTGCTGTGTATCGTCAGTGATCTGGCCGGCGACCATTCCATTGTGGATCGGATGACCGGACGGTGCAGGCAGGAAATCATGAATCCCTTCAGGGAAAAGCAGAGCGATGCGATCCGGGTCAAGCATGGCCGTAGGCATTCCCATCGCATCGCCAACAGCGACGCCCATTAGGGAGCCGTGGATATGCTCGATCAGTGCGTTCTTATCGTAGAGTGAGGTCATAATCTGCCGAATGATTGGAGGTAGAGAACAACGACGATCGCAAGGAGCAGGAGATTCGTGGCGAGCGCGATGTAGTCGCGTTTCTTCATGCGGATCTCATCAAGGAACACGATCCTGCGGGACGAACCGAAACCCCGGTTGAGGAGTGCCATGGCAAGATTCTCCGACATCCGAATGGAATCGATGATCATCGGAACGAGGACGGAACTGAACACGCGAATGCGTTTGATGAGCCCCCCGCGGTCCAGGTCGGCTCCTCTCGAGCGCTGCGCATCCAGTACCATCGTTGCCTTCTGTTCCATCGTGGGAATGAACCGGATCGCCGTCGTGACAATGAACGCGACCACATACGGTACGTGCATCCGCTGCGAAGCCTGAAGAAGATCGTCCACGGGGGTCGTCAGCGTCAATAGCAGCGATGCAAGCACCATCACCATCATGCGAAGACAGATCGTCATCCCAAGCAAGATGCCGCCGACTGTAAGCGGGGCGACATGATCCGGGAAGAGGAAGAGTATGACGGTCTGGGAGAACGCGTCCTTGAACTCCTGCGGTTCGTGCGAAAAGACGGTCACCAGAAAGAGAATCACAAAGACCGGGAAAAGCATCAGACTGACGCGTTTCACTCCCTGCGACGGGAGTCCCGACAGGAGGAGAGCCGACAGAAGCAGGGCAAGAACAGCCGCCGCATAGATCGGATGATCGAACAAGAAGACCGCCGCGATGCACGAACAGAACCAGACCAGCTTCGTGCGGACATCCAGCCGGTGCAGGAATGTTTCGGATGGGACGTACTCAACGAGCATTCGCGGCTCCAGCATTGTGCTGATCGTACACGAACTCCTCGAATCGGTTCATCGCAACGCAACGAAGATCGATTCCCTTGGCGTGCAAGGCGAGCGATAACGCCGCCACCGGAGGCATCGTCAATCCCGCACGATGAAGCAGGTCTGGCTGGAGGAAGATCTCTTCCGGTGTTCCGTCTGCGAGAATCGAACCATGCGCCAGCACGATCACTCGTTCTGCATGGTCTGCTGCCAGCTGCATGTCATGCGTGATCACGATGATGGTGTGACCGTCCCGGTGCAGCCTCCTGATCATGGCCATCATGGCCCTTCCATCTTCCCTGTCGAGGCCGGTGGTCGGCTCATCGATCACCAGGACCTCCGGCGCACGCGCCAGCACGCTCGCGACCGCGAGCTTTTGACGTTCTCCCTTGCCCAGTGTGAACGGATGGCGGGCCGATCGGTCTTCGAGTCCTACCGCACGCAATGCCTCGGCCGTGCGCGATGCGATTTCCGATTCTGTCAATCCTTCCATCGTGCGAAGTCCGAATTCGACTTCCTCCCGAACAGAGGGACAGAAGATCTGATGATCGGGATTCTGGAACACATAACCGACCGTCTTGCTCAGAGTCCCAATCGAATACCGATTCGTGTCTTTTCCGCTCACGATCACCTTGCCAGCCGTCGGCTTGAGCAATCCGTTGAAATGTTTCGCGAGCGTTGTCTTCCCCGCACCGTTCTTGCCAACCAAGGCGATGAATTCACCCCGCGCGATCTGAAGGTCTACGCCATTGAGCGCATCGCGTGTGCCATTGTAGTGGTGACTCAGGCTGCGAACGTCAATGAGAACACGCCGCTGCGCCGGCCGCGGAGCGCTCGAGGTGATCGATGCAATATTCTTCTTTGAACCGGAGAACAATCCGGCAACGACGGGAACCGCCTCATCGAGAGTCAATGGAAGTGGATCGTCGATCCGGATTCCCCGCTGGCGCAGGTTCCACATCAGCTCTGCAATGACGGGAACTGAGATCCCCCGGTGATGACACGCGCCGACGTCTGAGTAAAGGGACCGCGGATCCCCATCCCAACAGATCGTTCCTTCCTCGATCACGATGATCCTTTTCGCGTGATCCAGAAGCCGTTCTGCCTCGTGGCTCGCGAGGAGGAGCGTCATTCGTTGTTCAGTGCAGAGTCTATCGCACAGGGTGAACAGGTGTGCGCTTGCCTCCGGATCGAGTTCGGACGTCGGCTCGTCGAGGACCAGAATGGGGGGCTCCATCGCCAGCACTCCGGCGATCGCAACCCGCTGCTTTTCTCCTCCGGAAAGCCCCGACGGGGATCGCCGTTCATATCCGCAGAGATCAGTTCGCTCGAGCGCCGCCGCAATGTTCCGCTTCATCGTCTCGGCATCCTGGCCAAGGTTGGAGGGCCCAAACGCAATGTCCTTCTCGACCGTGTTCGCAAGAATCTGCGTTTCAGCATCCTGAAACACCATTCCAACCACGCGCGCCATCGTCGTCGCGGGCGACCGTTGCGTGTCGATCCCAGCGGAAAGGACTCTTCCTGCGATCTCCCCTTCAAAGAAATGCGGGATCAAACCGTTGACCATCGAGAGAAGCGTCGTCTTTCCTGCTCCTGTCCGCCCGACGATGGCGACAAATTCGTTCTCACGGATGCCGAGTTCGACGCGTCGGAGAACATCGTCCGTGCCCCGGGGATATCGGTAGGTAACGTCTTCGAAGACGACCTGAAGCCGCTCATTCGGATTCGGCTGGTGGGTCACGCTGAAAGCCTCCCGATCGAATGCACCGGCCGTTGCGACGCGCTCTCGAGAACCGCCTTCATATCGGGGGCGGCAGAGACAAGAAAGCAGGTGGAGGGCCCGGCGGATTTGCTCAGAGGCACGCTTACGGTCTCATTTCGGAGGAATGTCAATCCTGCCGTTCGGGCAAGTTCCCCCGCCTCGTACAGTATGCCCTTAGACCCGACCGGAAGAATATCGTGAACGCCGTCCACCTTCAGGATTCTCGACACGCTTGCTGAATCTGCGATCTCCCGGTCGGCGAGGGCAACCATGTCTTCAGGTCCGCATTTTGGCGTCCCGACCACGAAGACTTCATCGTGATCCTTCGACGAACCCGGACGGAAATCCTCCTTGTTCGCGATACCCAAGATCACGACGCCCATTCCCGTTTCCGTCGTCGGGATGTTATCTTCGGTGCTTCCGGAGAGCGGAAAGTCATCTGCAAGGCCGATAGAACTCAACTCCTCGCGGACTCCGCGTATGATCTCGCGGCCTAGGGGTTCCATTTCGACGGCGAGTGCGTCGAATGCGGCGACAGGAACTGCGCCCGACGCGAGGATTTCCATTAAGGGAACGCGCGTTGCGAATCGTCCCGCCTCATACCCAGACACCTTGACGCGGTCGTTCGGCTTTGGACCGATGGCGCCATCCGAGTCAACTGCGGTGACGAAGAAAAAGTCCCCGCTCAGTTCGATCAGCAACAGGTCGCGCACTTGCGATGTGCGAAAGACACCATGATGCGGAGTTGTCTTCGCCTTCGCATAGTCATCCATCCAGGGAGCGTTCGAGCGTCCCGCGATATTTCCTGAATCAGACAATGTTTCCCTTCCTGACGACGGAATACGCCATTGCAGCAATGAGGATATTGGCGAACGAACCAATGAGGAGTGGTAGAACGAGAGCGGCTGCGAGACCGTACCCGCCGACGGGAACCATCAGATAGGCTGAGCCAAATCCGTTCAAGAGAGTGCCGATGATGACACCCGCAACGATGTGGATTCGGACGGTACAATATCGAAAGATCATGACCCAGGCCGCCATCTGACAAGCGATGTAGATATGGACTGGTAATCCAAGGGGAAAGCCGATCGTGAGCGACGTGAGAAGATGACCGATGCCTGCGATGAAGGCGCCTTCCCAGTATCCGAATGCCGCGGCGGCGAAATAGCCAATACTGGAATCGAGGGCGACAGTTCCGGTCGGGCTGGGAATCTTGGTCAGCGCACCGACTGCGCTGAGTGCGATGAAGATCGACATGCGAGCCACGCGCCGATGGGTGAAGAACACTTTACGGGGGCGGGCAGAGG
>JBFYQI010000135.1:0-5722 GCA_041302875.1 Ignavibacteria bacterium | reverse complement strand
GACACGAGGAAGAGATCTTCCGGGCGACGGCCTATGGCGATGCGGCCGCCCATAAGCTCGAACACGATACATTGACGCGACAGGTCGTCGACATCGAGCGGAGCATTCACGCGGGAAAGATCGTGCTGACGATGGAAGTGATGGACTTCCTGAAGCGATGGCTGATGAATCACATCCTCATCAGGGACAAGGCGTATAGCGCCCATATGCAATCACATGGCGTCCGCTGATGTGGAATCTCCTTCGCAAACGGTTCTCCCGGATGTCGATGAGGTCGAAACTCTTTTTGACCAGTATCGCTATGGTCACATTGATCGACCTTCTGATCGTATTGTTCCTTCCAGCGTACAGCAGGAGTTTCGTATATGAAGACCTGACCGCGAGCGCCCGAAGCACATCCGGAATGATCGCCGATCGCATTGCGCGGGCGTCGCCGGTTCAGGCCGGGATTCAACAATTCGCCGAACGCCACAGCAATTCGGTTCGGTTCATCGTGGTGCTCGATTCGGCTGGGAATGAGGTCTCCAGCATCAACCGTTCCCTTGCGGAAAAGGCTAGGGCGTTCGATGTTGGGGATGAACCTGTCTATGATTCACGGCTCCAACTTTTCACCCTTCGCACGCGCTTTCCCTTCTCTGCGGAAGCGACCGGCGTGCTGTTCGTAGGATACTCGGGGACGCGGCTCGAACAGCGGCTTGTGGAATCCCGATGGGTATCCGTCGGATTTAGCGGCGCTGTGATGCTCCTCGGGATCATCGCTGCGTTCTTTGTCAGTCGCATCATCACTCGCCCGCTCCGCGAGGTGGCTGCAACCGTTGAATCCATCTCCGCCGGCAATCTTTCCGAACGCATTGATATTCACACCGACGATGAACTCGGCCAGGTGGCGACCGCCTTTAACGCGATGGTCGAAAACCTCGAGTTCGCCTACCGAGAACTCCGCACCAGCATTGCCGACCTGCAGCACAAAGCCGATGACCTCCAGCACGAAGTGAATGAACGGCAGAAGGCGGTTGAGGCGATGCAGGAAAGCGAGCACCGCTACCGAACCCTTTCCGATGCGACGTTTGAGGGGATCGTTCTCGAAGCAAGCGGACGCATCGTCGACGCGAATGATCAGCTGCTCGACCTCCTGGGATACCGGCGTGAAGAGCTGCTCGATCGGTCGTCGGCTGATATGCTGGCACCGGAGTCGCGGTGTGTCGGGCAGGAACCGGGGATGCCCGGGGCGTCTGAAGTGCAGGAACCGCTGTGCCTCCGGAAGGACGGCAGCACATTCCCGGTGGAAATGCGATCGCGCGATCTCCTGTTCGGCGGACAACGGTTCCGCGTTACCGCGGTCCGGGATATCACGGAACGGAAACGGGCTGAGGAAGAGCTCCGACGCGCCAACGACTCGTTGGAGCGCAAGGTGCATGATCGCACCGCGGAATTGCGGACGACCAACGCCGTGCTCCAGAAGGAGATCGACGAGCGAATGGCGATCGAACGGGCTCTCCGCGAAAGCGAGGAGCGCTATCGATCGCTCGTGAACAATATGAAGGAGGTCGTCTTCCAGACGGACGGCGAGGGACGTTGGACGTTCCTGAATCCCTCCTGGTCCCTCATCACCGGCTATCACCTTGAAGATAGCCTCGGGCGTCCTGCGTTTGAATTCATGCTCGATGACGATCGTCCGCTCTCGGCGGAGTTGTTCGATTGCCTGCGCAACGGGACGCACGAGTTCTGCCACAAGGAGCTCCGGTTTCGCACGGTGGACGGGCGTGCACGATGGCTGGAGATGTTCGCGCGCGCGATGCGAGACTCGAACCGCCAACTGGTCGCGACATCCGGCACATTGCGTGATGTGACCGACCTCCGGATCGTTGAACGCGCGTTGCGGGACTCGAAGGAATTTCTCGATCGTATCGTCAATTCAGTCGGTGACCCGTTGTTCGTCAAGGACCGTCAGCATCGGCTTGCCGTGGTCAACGACTCCATGTGCTCCTTCATGGGGAAGGATCGAAATGAGCTGCTCGGGAAATCGGACTACGATATCCTCTCCAAAGCGGAAGCCGACGCCGTCTGGTCAAAGGATGAGGAGGTCTTCCTCTCGGGCATCGAAAGCACGAACGAAGAGACCATGACGGACGCCCTCGGGACGGTCCGGACCGTCATGACGAAGAAGAACCTGTACCAGGATGACAAGGGACAGGAGTTCCTGGTCGGGATCATCCGCGATGTGACGGTGCTGAAGCAGGCGGAGCGGGAGATCCGGCAGTTGAACGAGGAACTCGAACGCCGGGTCGCCGTCCGGACGTACGAGCTTCAGACAACGAACAAGGAACTCCTGCGAGAGATCGGCGAGCGGAAACGCATCGAAGCAGAATTGCGAAAACTCACACGCGCCGTCGAACAAAGCCCGATCTCCGTCGTCATCACCGATATCCACGGCAACATCGAGTATGTCAACCCGAAGTTCGTCGAGGTAACGGGCTACGCTCCCGAAGAGGTGCTTGGGAAGAACCCGCGCGTGCTCAAATCGGGTCGGTTGAGCGCGGAGATGTACAAGGACATGTGGCGGACGATTCTTTCGGGCCAGGAATGGCGCGGGGAATTCCAGAACAAGAAGAAGAACGGAGAAATATTCTGGGAGCAGGCGACCATCTCTCCCATCAAGGATGTGAAGGGACAGCTGACCCATTTCATCGCCGCGAAGGAAGACATCACCGAGCGAAAAGCCATCGAAGCGCAATTCCGCCGAACGCAGCGCTTGGAGATCATCGGCACGTTGGCGGGCGGAATCGCGCATGATCTGAACAATGTGCTCGCCCCCATTCTCATGGGGATCCAGATTCTTCGACTTAAAGTACATGACGACAAAGGAAAGCAGATCATCTCGACGATCGAGGCCAGCGCGAATCGCGGGGCCGATATCGTCAAGCAGGTGCTGACGTTCGCGCGCGGCAGCGAAGGGGAACGGAGCGTGCTGCAGGTGAAGCATCTCCTCCGGGAAGTGGAAGAGATCGCGCACGAGACCTTCCCCCGATCGATCAAGATCGGCACGCACATTCCAAAGGATCTCTGGGTGGTGAACGGCGATGCGACGCAATTGCATCAGGTCTTCATGAACCTGTGCGTCAACGCCCGAGATGCCATGCCCGATGGCGGGAGCCTGACGATAACTGCGGAAAATATCCAGATTGACGACCGGTTTGCATCCCTCCATGTCGGGGCGAAGAAGGGAGCGCACGTCATCATCATCGTCGCGGATACGGGTATGGGCATCACGCCGGAGGTGATGGAAAAGATCTTCGACCCGTTCTTCACAACGAAGGATATAGGAAAAGGAACGGGGCTTGGACTGCCGACGGTACAGACCATTGTACGGAGCCATGGCGGATTCGTGACGGTGTACAGTGAAGTGGGAAAAGGAACGCAGTTCAAGGTGTACTTGCCGGCTGGGGAAGTGCGAGCGGGCGTGAAAGCGGAAACCGAACCCGCGGAGATCCCTCGCGGAAATGGCGAGTTGATTCTCGTGGTGGACGACGAACAGTCCGTTCGGGAGATCACGCGGGAGATCCTTGGATCATTTGGATACGAAGTACTGCTTGCACGCGATGGGATGGAGGCGCTCGCCATCTTCAACAAGCACGCGAACGAGATCCGGGTCGTGCTGACGGATATGATGATGCCGCAGATGGACGGGGCTGTGCTCATCAGGGAACTGCGAGCAGTAAGCCCCGATGTACGGATCATCGCCGCAAGCGGCCTCGCGAACTACGAAAACTCGAATGAACTCCATCTGGAAAATGTCCATGCATTTCTCACGAAACCTTACAAGGCTGAGCGCCTTTTGTGGGTGCTAGATACTGTCCTTAGGTAGCCACCTCCAAGGGCATAATTGGTGTTCAGATGGCCGTAATTAACCAGTAACCTACGGCCACTGTCTGAAAATCATCGATAATTTCAAAAAATAGACATGATTAGGTGGCACAATACTTGAAATTGTGATATTCGCGGGAAAACAAAGGTCAATTCCACTTCCAAGGTTGCCGGAAGACGATGAAGCTATCGGTATCAGACGGAAAATCACAGGCGTATCTCCATCCGGAGCTGGGCGAACCGGGGACCAAGATTCCCGTGGTCTCCCTACGCAGTTTTCTGTCCGAAAACGGGATTTCCGATACGATTCTCGCCGAATCGCTGGAAAAGATTGAATCCGAGGGATTGCCGAACGACGATGTTCTCGTCGCCGTTGGAGTTCCGCCGCAAAAAGGGAAGGATGGGTGGGTTGAGCACATTTTCAAGGCAAAGAGGACTCCGCCTGATCTCGATAAGGATCCGCACGCATGCCTACTCGAGATCTACAATGTCTCCGCGGGGGAAGTCCTTGCCCGTCTTCATCCCCCCGAACCAGGGATTCCAGGGAAGACCGTATTCGGAATCGCCATCACGCCCCAGCCGGGGAAGCCTGCTCGTCTCCGAATCGGAGAGAACGTGAAGCTGACTGAAGACGGCGCTGCATGTGCGGCGACTGTCGATGGCGGCGCGAACCTCACACTCGATGGAAGTATCGCGGTCGATCCGGTCCTTCGCATCAAAGGCGATGTCGGTCCGATGACAGGCAACATCGATTTCAAGGGTTCAGTTGTCGTGCATGGGGATGTGAAGAGCGAATTCCGCGTCAAGGCGGGGAAGAACCTGACAGTGAACGGAAGCGTCGGCGATGCACACCTCGAAGTCGGCCAGGATGCCGTCATCACGGAGGGATTCCTGGGAACCGGCAAGGGGAGTCTGAGAGCAGGGGGCGTCGTCAAACTGAAGATCGTGCATTTCCAGGAAGTGTTCGCGGGTAATGAGATCCAACTCGAGCGTGAATCGATTGCGGCGCGATTGCATGCGGAGCACAGAATTGTAGGACCCCGGGCGGTCATCGTTGGAGGGATGCTGGAAGCGGCGGATGAGATTGTGGTGATGGATCTTGGCAACGGTGAGGAAACCAACGTGACCGCCCATGTGGGGTCCCGGCCGAAACTCCTTGAGCGCCTCGGAGAGTTGGACCGGCGGCACCAACAGCTTGAAAAGCAATTGAAGGATGTCAAGGAGGGAGCGTACAAACTGATCCGAATCCAATTGGATGCCGGACACCTGACGCCGGAACAGGATGCGCTGCTGGAGAAGTTGAAGAAGGTGCAGGATGACCTTCCGCGTGAGCTTGCCGCCAATGAGCAGGAGCAGAAGAACCTGAAGGACCTTATGCAGAACAGCCTGGCAGCGAAGATCACCGTGCGGGGAACGGTCACAACGAACGCTCTCATCGATGTCAATGGCGTCAAGAAGATGATCCAACAGCCGCTTCGGGAGGTGTTGTTCATTGAGAAATCCGGACGAATCGAACAGATGGCCCCTTAGACGAAGTCGTTCAAGGACCGGGATACATGGCTGACGAAAGAAGACAACAGATCGCGCAACTCCTCTCCTCGGAGGATCCCGCAATTCGGCGCAGGGCGGCCGAGGACCTCGCGGAAGAGAAGGGATTCGCGGTCATCGCGGCGCTCGCCGCCGCATTGCGTGACGAGAACAAGGGAGTGCGCGACGCTGCCGTTCGTGCGCTGGCCCGCATTGGGAACGAGAACGTCGCCCACGCGGTGGTCGAGTACCTCGCCGACCGGAACATCACGACGCGCAACCTGGCGGCCGAACTCCTCATGCAGTTGCGGGACCGGTCGGTCTCCGCACT
>JBFYQI010000129.1:0-4980 GCA_041302875.1 Ignavibacteria bacterium | reverse complement strand
GACGAGGAAGGGGTTGTGCTTCCGCGGACGATCGCCCGGCATCTTCTCGATCTCCCGGTCATCAGCGGAGTTCCGGGCTCGGTCACGCTGCCGCTCGGTTCTCGGGTCAATGGGAGCGACGTTGCCGAAGCGCTCCGCGTTCTGGTGGCATTGCGTATCCTGAACAAGGAATTGTATCACAACATCTCAGAGGTCCATCTCCGCGGGAACGGGGATGTCGTCATGTATGCGGCGGAGCGCGGCGTTCCGATCCTGTTCGGACAGGGGGGCGTGGCGCCGAAGCTGGTCCGGCTTGAATCCTTCTGGCGTGCGGTGGTTCGAGATCGCGGCGTGCAGTCGCTGGAGTATGTCGACCTCCGGTTTGAGAGTCAGGTCGTTGCCCGATGGAGCGACGACATCACGAAGAACATGTAGTCCGTTGTGTGAAGGAGCGTTATGGAACAGGATATTGCTGTCGGTCTTGATATCGGAACAACGAAGGTCTGTGCGATCGTTGCCTCGCCGGATGTGAATCATCCCGGCAAGATGAAGATCCTCGGGATCGGGAAGAGCACGTCGGAAGGGCTGACTCGCGGCGTGGTGACGAACATCGAAAAGACGGTGAAATCGATCGAATCCGCCGTGGCGGATGCGGAGGCGCAGTCGGGTGTGAAGATCACCGCCGTCACGGTCGGCATCGCCGGCGATCACATCCAGAGCTTTCAAAGCCGCGGAGTGGTCACGATCAACCGGCCGGACAACGAGGTCACGCAGGAGGACGTCGACCGGCTCATCGAGGATACAAAGCGCGTCGCGTTGCCCCCCGACCGGAAGATCATCCACGTGATCCCGCAGCAGTTCATTGTGGATGGATCAGACGGCATCTACGATCCTGTCGGCATGTCCGGTGTGCGCGTGGAGGCGAACGTCCACATCATCACCGGCCTCGTGACCGCCGCGCAGAACATTTATCGATGCGTTCAGCGGGCGCATCTCCACGTGAACGACATGGTCCTGGAACCGCTGGCGTCAAGCTACGCCGTGTTGGAAGACGAAGAGAAGGAGATCGGCGTCGCCTTGCTCGACATCGGCGGAGGAACGACGGATCTGGCGGTCTTCGAAGAACGCACGATCCGGCACACGGCGGTCATCGGCATCGCCGGCAAAAAGGTGACCGACGACATTCGAAAGGGGTTCGGCATTCTGACCGACCACGCGGAACGGCTGAAGATCGAACACGGCTTTGCCTACGAGCCAGCCGTGACCGACAACAGCCCGATCGTCTTGCCGAGTATTGGCGGTCGTGAAGCCAACGAGATCGACAAGATGCTCCTGTGCCGCGTCATCCAGCCGCGGATGGAGGAGATCCTCGAATTTGCCGGCATGGAGATCAAGCGTTCCGGATATTCACGCCATCTACACGCGGGCGTCGTGCTCACGGGGGGCGGATCGCTCATCAAGGGGACGAAGGAGCTTGCGGGCAAGGTGCTCGGGATGCCGGTGAAGATCGGCGTTCCGGGGGGATTCAGTTCCGGTCTCGTTCGCGAGATCGAGAATCCGATTTACGCGACCGGCGTTGGACTGGTGATGCACGAATTGAAACATCGCGATCGAGCCAATCTCCCGCAAGCGTTGAAGGATGGAAAGAGCAAGAGCATCTTCCACCGCATGAAGGAATGGTTCGATCAGTTGTAGGGGAGTAGGGAGCCAGTTGCGAGTAGCAAGTAGCTAGTAGGGTAGTGTAAACGAGCAAGACCGTAGAAGATCGCAATTCTTTTCAGGGGGGAAACGATGCATGACTTCAGAAAGCTTGACGTCTATCGACGAGCATTGCAGTATTCGGTTGCTGTACGAAAGGTGACACGAACTTTTCCCAAGCATGAAATGTTCGTTCTTTCTTCGCAGTTCATTCGAGCAGCAGATTCGATCGTTCTCAATATCGCTGAAGGAGCAGGATGCCATTCGCCGAAGGAGTTCGCACGATTCCTTGGTATCTCGATTCGTTCAGCGTATGAATGTTGCAGTTGCATCGACATCGCAACGCTGCAATCATATGTCGATTCAATGCTCGGGAAGAGTTTGAACGACGCTGCAGAAGAGATTGTTCGAATGTTGATCGGTCTTCAGCGAAGTCTCTTTCGAGAGAGGGTTGGCGAATAGAAGTTCGGAGGACAAAGTCAAGCCTCTATCAATCTTGCTACTAGTTACTGAATACTCATTACTAGCATCACTTCACATTTTTCCCGATACTTAACCGTCCAAAGGAGAATTACCGTGCCAATTGAACTCGACCCCCTGGCTGGACGCGGAGCGAAGATCCGCGTTGTCGGTGTCGGTGGCGGCGGCGGAAACGCCCTGAATGGGATGATCGACAAAGGACTCACCGGCGTCGATTTCGTCGCAGTGAATACGGATATGCAAGCGCTCGAACGGAATCGAGCGACGCACAAGATCCAGATCGGAAAGAACCTGACCCGCGGTCTCGGCGCCGGCGCAGATCCTTCCGTTGGATTGCGTGCTGTGGAAGAAGATCGGGAGGAGATCGCGCAGGCGCTCTCTGGATGCGACATGGTGTTCATCACCGCCGGGATGGGGGGCGGAACAGGAACCGGCGGTGCTCCGATGGTGGCGAACATCGCGAAGAGCATCGGAGCCCTTGTTGTCGGCATCGTGACGAAGCCGTTCAGCAGCGAGGGAAAGAAGCGCATCGCGCAGGCTGAAACGGGCATCGAAGAACTGAAGAAGAACTGCGACACGCTCATTGTCATTCCGAACCAGAAGCTGCTCGACGTCATCGATCGTCGCACCCCGATCATTGATGCGTTCGAGCATGCGAACCAGGTCCTGTACAATGCCGCCCGCGGCATCTCTGAGGTGATCACGGTTCCGGGCTTCATCAACGTCGACTTCGCCGACGTGCGGACGATCATGAAGGAGATGGGCGACGCGCTCATGGGGACCGGCATCGCCCGCGGCGAGAACCGCTCGGTCGAAGCGGCCCAGCTTGCGATCTCAAGCCCGCTGCTGGATGGCGTATCGATCGCCGGCGCACAAGGATTACTCATCAACATCACCGGCGGGAAGAGCTTCAGTCTCGTAGAGATGGAAGAGGTCGCGAAAGTCGTTCACGACGCGGCGGGCGAGGAAGCGAACGTTATCATTGGCGTCGTCGTCGACGAGAACTTGAGCGAGGATCTCATGGTGACCGTCATCGCGACCGGCTTCAACAAAAAGGCGGTGCAGTCGGCGCGTCCTGCGCGTCCGATGGCCAAGTTGGTGGATCACGTGCCCTCGGGACCGTCGGAGTTGCAGAAGTACGAGGTGCCGACGTTCATGCGGCGCGGTGTCGACCTCCAGATCAATTCGTTGCGCGAAGCAGCGGAGCAGAAGGAACGCATCGAGAAGAGCGACACCGAGAAACCTGCGTTCCTGCGGAAGATCATGGACTGACCGGGAAAACGGTCCGCGGTCTTTGCAGCATGTTATTACCGGTTCTCTGACGGCTGGACGGTCCTGTCGGGGAACCGGTTTTTTTGTGTCCGGGGACTTATCCGGGGTTTTATCCGGGGATTTATCCGGGATATTTCTGCGACGGTTGGAGATGCAGCTTGGGTTTCCGTGCGGAGTTCTTTCCGGCATCAATCCCGGATTCGACCCGGGTTCCGTCCCGGGTTCCAACCCGGGATTAATTCTGCAGAATAGGGAAGTCCTTTCGGCCAAGGATAGATTCGATTCCTGTCTCGACTTCCACCCCGGGTATCTCCCCGGGTCTTTCCCCGGGAGTCCACTCCTCCCCGGGGTTCTCCCCCGGGAATCCGCCATGTATCTTTGCCCCCTTCCGTTGCTTCTCCTCCCCATCTTTGATAGATTTCAACTATGCGTTCCGTTTTCTCCCGAATTCTGATCCTGTCGCTCCTTGCGGTTTCCCCGGTCATCCTGCCCGCACAATCCCACATTGAAAGCCAGTTCCGTATCGCTCGGCTGAAATATGCCGGCGGCGGGGACTGGTACAACGATCCCTCAGCCGAGGTCAATCTGCTGAGGTTCGTTCAACAGCAAACCGGCATGGATGTGGATCCGCGGTATGAATTTGTCGAATCCACCAGCGACAAGTTGTTCACCTATCCGATGCTGTTCCTGACCGGACATGGAAACGTCTCCTATTCGGAACTTGAAGCCGAACGTCTCCGTTCCTATCTGTTGAATGGCGGATTCTTGTATGCGGATGACGATTATGGGATGGACCAGTCCTTCCGCAGGGAGATGCGAAAGGTGTTGCCCGACGCGCGATTCGTCGAGCTCCCGTTCTCGCATCCGATTTACCAGAGCTTCTTCAGCTTCCCAAATGGAGTGCCGAAGATCCATGCACATGACGATAAACCACCTCGGGGATTCGGCCTGTTCGTGCAGGATCGCATGGTCGTGTTCTATACGGTGGAGTCAAATCCGAGTGATGGATGGGCGGACCCGGAAGTCCATGGCGATCCCGAATCGGTCCGCACCGAAGCGCTGAAGTTTGGAACGAATATCGTAGTTTGGGCAATGAGCAGATGAGCCCATAGCAGTGCCCAGAGCAAAGCCCAGAGCAAAGCCCAGAGGGCCCCGAGCCGTTGAGCCTAGAGCCTGGAGCAGAAGTCAAAACTCAGAAGTGAAAAGGGTTGGCCTGTGGAGGTACTACCGTGCCCATCCGCCTCTATCACCGCCATTGGCTCTTGGCGGGTTGGTCATTGGTCTTGTTTGGTTCGTGTTTCTTGCGATCTTGGTGCTGTGTCGCAACAAATCAAGGTCAGACCGGGTTAGTGACCCGATGAGTGACCGGGTTATTGTCCCGGTGCGAGGTCGTTAATATTGGGAGCATTTCCTATGCCTTCACACAACCCTCTCCAAACCATCCTCTTCGTAGGAATAGCCGCAGCCATCCACCTCTCCCCTGGCTTCGCACAATCATCGCGCCTTCCGTATCTCGACCCGGCGCTCTCGGTCGAACAACGCATCGACGAT
>JBFYQI010000109.1:0-3313 GCA_041302875.1 Ignavibacteria bacterium | reverse complement strand
GCGAATTCGAGCGCCCGCTTGAGCCGGGGAGAATTCGCGAGCAGCGCACGCCGGAATTCATACGGATCCTTCTTTGCCGCATGTGCCATCTCGTCCACGAATGATTCCACGACCCATCCATTCTGCGTCGGTCCGACCGCGCGCCATGCACCAATGGGAACGCCGACCTCCTTGAGATGGTAGTCGACCAAATAATTCGGGATTGCGTATGGCGGCTTGGAGCCTCCGGTCACCAGTCCGCGTGAATTCGGTCCGACGATTCGATGATGCCACGCGATCAACTCTCCCGCCGCATCCAGCCCGCCGCGGAAGACGTTGTAGGTCATCGGCCGGTAGAGATCGTGCTGCATGTCGTCTTCGCGCGTCCAAACGACCTGCACAGGCTTTCCCATCTCCTTCGCGAGTTGAACGGCATCCGTGACGTAATCGGCAGCAAGTCGCCGGCCGAATCCGCCGCCGAGGAGCGTCGTGTTGACCTTCACGCGCTCGACGTCGACACCAAGCACGCGCGCCGCTTCCGTCTGCGCTGCTTGCGGCGATTGAGACGGAACCCAAAGCTCGCACGATCCATCCGGGCGTACGTCTGCCGTGCAGTTCATCGGCTCCATTGTGGCGTGGGCAAGCAGGGGAGCGCGATAGATCGCCTCGACGGTCTTCGCCGCCGCGGGAAGTGCTGCGAGCGCGTCTCCGGCCTTGTCTCCTGAAGTCCCGCTTTCTTTCGAAAGCTCTGCGAACGTCGCCCAGATCGATTCGGACGATTGAGTGGCCCACTGGCCTTCGTCCCAGGTGATCTTCAATGCTTCGCGTCCTTGGAACGCGGCCCACGTGGAGGTGGCAACGACGGCAATGCCTTTGGCCGTCGGGAGAACGCGGACCACGCCGGGAATTGCGAGCGCTTGCGTTGCGTCGTGTGAGACGGCCTTTCCGCCGAACACAGCAGACTGCTCGACGGAGGCGAAGAGCATGCCGGGACGACGGATGTCGATTCCAAAGATGGCTGTTCCCTTCACCTTGGCAGGCGTGTCCAGCCTCTTCATCCGCTTCCCGATGTAGCGGAACGCCGTTGGATCCTTCAGCACAACGTCGGTGGGAACGGGGAGCGCCGCGGCCGGACTCGCCAGTTCGCCGTACGACAGCTTCTTCCCTGAGGTATGGAGAACAACATTCGGTTCGGTCTTGCAGGTCGAAGGGTCGACCTTCCATTGCGCGGCCGCAGCCGAGAGAAGCATCATGCGTGCCGTTGCACCCGCTTTGCGCCAGATATCCCAATGTCCGCGGATGCTCCAGCTTCCTCCCGTCGACATGCTTCCGTACTTCTTCGGATGGGCGATCGCTTGTTCAACTGAGACGTTCTTCCAGTCGGCATCCAGTTCGTCGGCGACGATCATCGCCATCGACGTCATGATGCCTTGTCCCATCTCTGAGCGGGAGAGCGTGATGGTTACGCGATTGTCCGTCCCGATTCGAAGCCAGACGTTCGGTTCGAATGTTCCTCCCGACGTGTCGACGGCAGCATCCGCTGTGGCGGGAAGATAGAAGGCGAGAACGAGACCAGTGCCGGCCGCGGAAGCGACCTTGATGAATTCGCGGCGATCGATCGTATTGAAGGAGGTCATTGTCCACCTCCCTGGGCCGCACGCTTGATGGCTCGTTTGATGCGCGGGTAGGTCCCACAACGACAGAGAACCGAGGACATCGTCTCGTCGATCTCTTTGTCGGATGGCTTTGGGTTCGCCTGGAGAAGCGCAGCGGCGGTCATGATCTGTCCCGGCTGGCAGTAGCCGCACTGGGGAACTTCCTCCTCGATCCACGCTTCCTGGAGTGCGTGGAGTCGTTCGGCCCCGATGCCTTCGAGCGTCACGATCGTCTTCTCGTCGGCGAGTTGGACGGGTGTGACGCATGAGCGTGTCGCTTCTCCATCCATCAGCACGGTGCAAGAGCCGCAGATGCCCTCTCCGCATCCGTACTTGGTCGCCGTGAGTCCCAACGTGTCGCGCAGCACCCAAAGCAGCGGCGTGTCCGGTTCGACGTCGACGGTCGTCCGTTTACCGTTCAGAACGAAAGTGATCGATGCCATCTTTCTTCTCCTTGCATCAGTTCCGCAGTTTCCACTTCTGACTCTGCATTCCCAATCCCGAACTCCGAGCTGCTGTTACAACAGTACGTAGGAGAATCCCAGCGCGATCGTCTGCTTGATCTGCGTGCGCGGAGTGATCGCCCGTTCGTTGATGAACTGAACATTCAGGTTCGCGGAAAAGTACTGATTGATCTTCGCCGCGATCGTATTATCGCTCCGGACAATGACCTGGTCCATCGTTTTGAACGGGGCAAACAGTTCCAGTTTTGCTTTGAATACCATGTTCTCCGCGATCGGTGCCTCAATTTCTGTGACCGATTCCAAACCTCCGTCGATCTTCGAGGTTTCCTGCTCGAGCAACGTCGAGGGATCGTCCGAATACTGTGTGTAGTTGGAGGTCAAGATCTCGCGCAGGCCGACCCCGAGCCGGGTCTTCACTTCCGGGACAGGCTGATATGCAGCACCGATGCTTTGCGTGAGAAATGCGGGATCCCAGAAATCGGAGATTCCGATCGCAGTGCCGTCAGCTGCATACTGGAATCCCTTTGCAAACTGGGTCTTCAAGGTGGCGGCAACGTACGGATCGATATGGATGCCGAGTTTGTAGGTGAGCATCGTCTCGAGATCGATCTTGTCGTCGGTCTTGCGCGTCCCTTGCGTTCCGAGTTTCGTCGTGCCGTAAGCGAACTTGTAGTTGTTGGCGACCGCGATCTTTTCGATCTCGTATGTCGATTTGCCGTCAAGGGTTGTGGTCCAGGCGAATGCGTTCTCGCCTCCTTGCGCCCAATCCGTGTAGGAAACCTGCGTGAGGGTCACGCCTGTGGTGACACTATGTTTCCAGGAGGTTGTGTCCGCGGGATCTTGGGCGGCAAGAGGGAGGGAGAAGAGAATGAGGAACAACAGTGCGTGTCTCATGGTTCGATCCTTGGGTAGTACGATATCGCGTGATGTTCTCTACTTGATGACTGAGGTGCAATGCCCGCAGCGCTTCGCTTCGATCGGGATGGTCATGAGACATTCCGGACAGGCTTTCGTCGTCGGAACCGCCGGCGGCGCCTCCGCTTTGCGCTGCATCCGGTTCACAGCTTTAATAAGCAGGAACACGGCGAATGCGACGATGGTGAAGTCAATGATCTGGTTGATGAACACACCGTACCGCAGGATCGCTGCCGGAACGCCGTCTGCCGCCTCACGGAGCGTGATGCCGAGAAAACTGAAGTCGACGCCACCCATCAG
>JBFYQI010000104.1:0-3042 GCA_041302875.1 Ignavibacteria bacterium | reverse complement strand
CACCACAAGATCACACACACGGAATCCGGTTCCATGCATCGTCGCGGGGGAGAAGCGTCGGGAGTTTGCAGCGCGCATCAGGCGCCTGACCGACGTGACGCCGACGGTACTCCGCTTTCTGATGTAACCGCACCGGCTGTTGTCCTCGGCGCGCGTCCCGCCTTGCGCGCAGCCCTGCTTCTCGTTCTCGGTATCCTCCTGGCGGAGTATTGCCTCTCCGAGACCGGTGTGGTTCTGCTCTTCGCATGGGTCCTTCTGGGACTTGCTCTCGCCTTGCAGTTCGGCGGTCGATACCTCCAACGTTCTTCGTTCGCGCTCATGATCAGCATCATCGGGTTCGCCGCGGTTCTTCATCGAGAATCACGGTCGACCGCAGAGCGGGAGGTTCTCAACGCTCCTGCAGACGGGGTCCCGATCCACGCAGCGGGGTTCGTGGAGAGCCAGCCCCTTCATCGCGCAACCAGTTCGTCTTTTGTGCTCGCCCTGGATTCCATCCGCGTAGGCCTCTCATGGCGGCGAGACGAGAGGCGATGCATGATCTCCGTCCCCGCCGCGGTTGCGGCACGCCGTCTTGTTCATGCGCAGATCGGTGATGCGGTGCTGCTGCGGGGCAAATTGCTTCCGTTTCCGGCGCCCCGGAATCCTGGCGAGTTCGACTACGGACGGTTCCTGCTGCTCAGCGGGATACGAGCAATCGTGCGAGTCGGGAAGGAAGATTCACTGAGCGTTGACGGCCAGCATCGGGCACGCTCGTGGGGGAGTATGGTGGGAGACGCGCAGGAAGCGATCTTTGCACTCTTCGAGCGCGTGCATCCATCGGAACATGCATCATTGCTGAACGGGGTTGTCTGGGGATTCCGCGCGGATATTCCCGAGGACATCAAGAACTCGTTCATGGAAACCGGGACCATCCATATTCTGGCGGTCTCGGGATCGAATGTGGCCGTGGTCGCCCTGGCACTCTCGTCTGTGCTTGGGTTCTTTCGTCTGCGTCGTCGAGCACTCACATTCGCTGTCATTGCTGGTGTGCTCGTCTACATGGTGATCACAGGATCGAGTCCTTCGGTCGTGCGAGCGACGATCATGGCGGTGGTGATGATCCTCGGAACTGTGACCGAGCGTCGAACCGACGTCTATAACAGTTTGGGTGTGGCGGCGCTCATCCTCTTGCTCATGGATACGAACGCCCTGTTCGATCCGGGATTCATCCTCTCATTCTCCGCTGTCTGGTCGCTGATCTACTTCTATGGCCCCCTTGAGCGGCTCGTTCGGCGGCTCACCGACCGCATCGAAGAACTGAGATTCATTCTCCCCGCTCTTCAGTTGTTCGCGGTCTCGCTGGCGGCACAGATCGGGACATTGCCGTACACCATTGCCGCGTTCGGGCGGGTCTCTGTCATCTCGGTGATCGCCAACCTTGTTGTGGTCCCGGTGAGCGGGCTGAATGTTCTGCTGGGATTTGCCGAGATCCTCAGTGCCCCCATTTCATCGTGGCTCCTGGACCAATACGCAGCGGCGAATGATGTTCTTGTCGCATTTCTCCTGGCATTCGTCCATGCTGCGGCGGCGGTACCGTATGCGACCGCCTCCGTGGGGACACTCTCCAGTATATCCATCGTCTTGTACTACGTTATCGCCGTTTCAGTCGTTCACCTGCACCGGCCGGTCATCTTCAAGGGGCTCGTTGTGATCGTATGTCTGTCTGGGATAGTCGCGCTCGGTGCTGCGATCGTCGGCGGGGATGAGCATCGCATGAGGGCGACGGTGCTCGACGTAGGGCAGGGTGATGCGATCCTCGTTGAATTTCCCAACGGTCGGACGATGTTGGTAGATGCGGGGCCTTCCTCGGCGCGAACGGATGCGGGGGCGCGAACGATCGTCCCGTTCCTCCAGCGGAAGGGGATTCGAATGCTCGACGCGGTCGTGATCACGCATGCACACGACGATCATATCGGCGGACTTCCTTCCATCTTGAAGGAGGTTACGGTGTCAGAACTTGTCATCGGCGTGTCTACGCAGTGGCCGCGACGGATGGATAGCATCGTGATCGCCGGCTTGGTGCGGGGGATGTCCCTGCGATTTGTTCGCACCGGAGAGAGCCTGGAACTTGACGGAAGCGTTCGGTGCCACGTGCTGGCGCCGGCCCCACGGATGTTCCATGCGGAAAACCAAAATGAACGCTCGGTGGTTCTCAAACTGACCATGGGGAGGGTCGCGTTCCTCCTCACCGGTGACATGGAGGAAGAGGGAGAAAGGGGAATGTGCGATCAATTCGGAGATTTCGTCGATGTCGAGATTCTGAAAGCGGGGCACCATGGAAGCTCAACCAGTAGTTCCGAGCGTCTCCTCGCATCAGCGTCGCCGGCACTGGTGGCGGTCTCCGTCGGAACTGGGAACAAGTTCAACCACCCGACGGGATACATCATTGAACGATTCAGAGCCCGCGGCGCAAAGGTCTCGCGGACCGACCACCAAGGCGCAATTATCTACGAAACCGACGGCAACGAAGTTCATGAGCTTCCCTGGCGCAACTGAAAAACCTAATCCCCAATCCCTAATCCCCAATCCGCAATCCCTAATCCCCCCTCCTTTCCCTCCTACCCATCTTTCCGTATATTCCTTCATGAAGCTATCAAAGGCCGAGATCAAGTACCTTCGCTCGCTCGCGCAAAAGAAAGTTCGCGATGAGGAGCAGAAGTTTGTTCTGGAGGGATGGAAGCCGCTCTGGGACGCGCTGGCTGCTCGCGCGCCGATCGAGTTCGTCGCGATCGTCTCGCAATCTGCATTGGCCGCTGAACACCGCGCGATCGTCTCCGATGCCGCCGCTCAGGGGATCGCCGTTCGTGAATTGACGGAACTCGAGCTTCGCCAGATTACCGACACTGTTCATTCACAGGGTGTCATCGCTCTCGTGCGGCAGTTGAACGCTCAGTTGTCCGAATTCCTCGAAGGAGAGGAAACGCTGCTCGTGGCTTGCGATGAACTGAATGATCCAGGGAATCTCGGTTCGATCGTGCGTACCTGCGACTGGTTCGGTGTGGA
>JBFYQI010000080.1:0-3565 GCA_041302875.1 Ignavibacteria bacterium | reverse complement strand
CCCGGTTCGATCGCTGCACAGACGTTCTCGACGGCATCCTCGACAAGCGTGTTCGCCGATTGATCGACGCGACCGTGGTTCGATCCGACCTGTACGCCCGCGACCACGAGCAAGGAGAATGCCATCGCGACCATCGTTCTCATTCGCCGTTCGAGCAGGATGATGATCCATTCCATCCCGGCAGCGATCCAGAAGGCGGCAGCGATATACGCAAGAAGAAAATACGAATCGATGTCAAAGATATCGTAGTTGGTCGCGTAGAGAAGCGTTGTCAGCAGCAGAACGAGGGTGAACCGGAACATGCGCCTCGTTCGTCTCGCCTGCGCGGATATGCCGGCGATGATCAACGGCAAGAACACGACGTGATACTCCTCGACGAAATGTGTCAAAAAGTACACGAGCTGTTTCTTCATGACCGCTGCTCCCGAGAACATCCACACCTGATACTGCGTACCGCTGACATGCCGAACGAGCCGGTCGAGTTCCGATGTGCCGCCCCAATCCAAGATCGGACCGGATGCCGAACGAATGGGGAGCACAAGATACAGGCTGAGCGCGAGGACCGACCAGGGAGCCACCATCCCGATTCGGCGGATACTCGCAACATTCCATCCTGCGACTGCCACATACAGATAAAGGTACGCCGGGAGAAGAAGGATGGTCGTCATGTGGTTTGCGAATCCCAAACCCAGTAAGAACGCAGAGAGAATGAACCAGCGCGGGATCTCAGTCCGGTCTTCTCTGATCGCCTGCAATCCCCGGATGAATGCGTTCGTCGTCAGGATCATGAGGAGGAGCTGAAGACCATAGACCTCCCATGAAACACCCTGACTCCATACGGTCGTCGAGAAGGCGAACGCCAGCGCTGCGGCGGCAGATGCCCCTTCGATGCTTTCCGATCTGCCTGTCGGTCCGCCGAAGACCGCACGTGCCTCGCGAACTGTCAGCAGGAGTCGAAACATTGCGCCCGCGCCCAAGGCGAGGATGACCGTTGCGGCAATGTTGAGGACCCTCACGGGCTGCTCGGACGGAACGACCATGGTCAGCAGACGTCCGATCAGAGTGAACAACGGATATCCTGTGGGATGGGCGATGCCAAGCGTTCCAGCAACAGCGGCGAGCTCGCCGTTGTCCGTGAAGGTCACGGTGGGACAGGTGGTCGTTGAGATGACAATGAATGAAACGAGAACGATTGCTAACGTGGCGATCCAGCGACGACGCATTTCTTCTTCAATCCTTCTTCATTGCAGATATCGTTTGGAAAACTCGCTCCAGGGATTTCTTATTGCGGGCTCGGATGCTCATGAGGCGACGGTCGAGGGCGACATAGGTTCGTTCTTTCATCGCTTCGGCGATCACGTCCTGAGAACCGACAGCCGGAGGCCAGGCGAAGTCCGCCCCCAGCATCTTCATCGCCAATTCCAGATTCCTCATCCACACGTAGTCGGCGCGCAGTTTGCGGAATTCAGCGACCTTGAGGAGTTTCCGCTCGATCATCTTCCCCAAGGCAGCAACCGTTCCTGGATCACGGATGCCAGCTTCCTGTTTGCCGTATGCCAATTGCAGCGCTTGCACGGCGAACTCAACATCGAGCAATCCCCCCGAAGCGGTCTTCAGATCATCACCGGCCTTCTTCGAGCGTCCCCGCTCCATTTCGATCCGGTGCCGCATCGATGCGAGGTCTTCCAGCCAACTGGGTGGAAGCGGGGTCTCGTATGCGATTCGATGCAGGTCCGCGAGCACCGCTGATGCCGAAGCACCATCGCCCCAAAGCACGCGCGCACGGAGGAGCGATTGACGCTCCCATAATTGCGCCCGACCGCGAAAGTACTCGGAAACGTACGGGAGTGAACAGACGATGGGGGAATTCTTTCCCTCCGGTCTGAGACGCAGGTCCACCCGATACGCCGGCGGGATCCCGGAGCCGATCAGCGACAGGAACGCACGCGGGATCGCATCGAGATTCATCTGCAACGCCTGTTTCGTCGCCGCGTCGACGAAGAGAAGATCCAGGTCCGCTCCAACGGTCAGTTCCCTTCCCCCCGCTTTTCCTAATGCGACGATGACCAATGTTTGCGCGTAGGCGCGCTTCGATTCTGCCGCCACACGCCTCATGCAGACCGCAACGACCTCGTCCGCAAGCGCGCTCAGTTCCTCATGCATGCGCTCGATCGGGATGAGTCCTGCGAGCCAACGAAGCACGATGCGCGCCTCGTTGAACGTTTTGTACCGCCCGGGCTCCGAATCGCGGATGAACTCCCATCCGGATGCAGGCTCATGGAGAAGCGCCGGCATTCCCGCCACGCTTTCAAAGAACAGCGGTTCGTGCATCATCAGTCGCGTGACGAGAGGCGCACGAGCACATGTGTGAAGCAAGAGCCCGAGGAATTTGGGATTGGCCACCGCGGCCACCATCGTTCGACGGATCGTCTCTGTCCGTGCAAGTTCGTTCAACCGTGTGAGCGCGGCGCTCCCCGCCTCCGCCGTGCGGAACGCGGAACGCGTCGCCGCCGCGAGCACACCCGGAGAGAGAGACGGCAGAATCGCATGCAATTGTCCGAGGAGGTCGTCGAGTTCCGACGAGAAAGAACCTCTCGGCGGTCTTGCAGACGACCTCCCGTTGCGTGATTTGCGATCCTGCGCCTCGTGCAGAAATATCTGATCGAATGCCTGTTTTACCGCGGTCCGGTGTTTCAGCAGTTTCGCGCGGAACGGCTTCGCGGAATCGTATCCCAACCTCCGCGCCAACAAATGCGATTCTTTGTCGGTCTCAGGCAACGAATGTGTTTGACGACCTTCAAGAAGCTGCAGCCGGTGTTCCACGGTCCGGAAGAACTCGTACGCATTCCGCAGTTGCTCTCCCCGCTCCACGGAGAGAATGTCCTCCATCGCCAATGCATGCAGCGCCGAAAGCGTCCCCCGGAGGCGCAATTTTGGCCGCATTCCGGCATGGATCAACTGCAACGCCTGCACGATGAATTCGATATCCCGGATGCCTCCCGATCCGAGCTTGATGTTCTCCTTCTCCCCCAGCTTAGCTTCGATCTTCTTCTTCATCGAAGCGATCTCCTCAAGCGGGGATCGGGCATGGGAACGAGGGAAGACGAACGGCCGCACATCCTCCAGAAACCGCGCTCCAACTTCCTGATCACCGGCCACAACGCGCGCCTTCAACAACATCTGCCGCTCCCAGAGCTCACCGCGCGACTCATAGTACGAAAGATAGGCCGCGCGGGAGATGGCGATGGGTCCGGCCGCTCCATCCGGCCGAAGCCTCATGTCGACGCGGTAGAGGTATCCTTCTTCCGTATGCTCTGTGAGCATCCGCACCATGGCCTCACCAAGGCGGGCGTAGATCTGGTGCAACGACAGCGCTCCGTCCAGCGGCGCTCGGAATTCCTCGTCCCGTTCATAGACGAACATCAGGTCGATGTCGGAGCTGAAGTTCAGCTCGGCGCCGCCAAGCTTGCCGAGACCGATGACAGCGAGTTCGGACGTGAAGGATCGCTGAAATCGATTGGAGAGATCGTCAATGGCAATGGTGAGGACAGCACCGAGGACCGCG
>JBFYQI010000048.1:0-2756 GCA_041302875.1 Ignavibacteria bacterium | reverse complement strand
ATCGTCTGATCTGCGACCGCCACGATCTCGTCGAGTGTCAAGTGCTTCACGACCTCTCTCCTTCTTGTAAAACGGCGGGTGCTGCAACAACCCCTAGCCTCTTGGGTATGCTCCTCCTGAGAATGGCCCGTGCGCGGAATATTCGTGCTTTCACCGTCCCCAATGGAGCTCCAACAACTTCGGCGATCTCGTCATAACTCAGTTCACGCAATGCAAACAGGGCAAAAGTCGATCCGAATGGTTCAGGGAGTCCGGCGATTTCATCCGCGACGATCCGCTCGAACTCTCTGCTGTCGTATTCCGCATCCGGCAAGGGTTCGTCCGATGGCCATATCATTCCACTCCCGTCGTCCTTTTCGTCGATCGAAACGAACGGTGCTTTCCGTGTCTCCAGCCTCGAGCTACAAACATTGAAAAGGATACGATAGAACCACGTGCCAAATGTTGATTTCTCCTCAAAATCCCCGATCGCCCGGTACACCCTGACGAACGCATCCTGCAGGGCCTCTTCTGCTTCTTCGTGGCTTCGCAGCATGCGCAATGCCAAACCCATTCCTTTTTCCCTATACCGGTCCACGAGCGCAGTAAACGCTCGATGGTCCCCGGAACGGATCCGTCGGATGATCGCTTGGTCTTGTTCTCGCATGCGTTCGATGGTGTGCTTGTTACCTTTAGACCCTCGGGGAGCGGCGAAGGTTTCCGGAAACCTTTTTCAGGAACTCCCGGTCAAAAGTATCAAAGAACCACCAGAACCACAACTCACACTCAGGAGACAACGATGGACGGCGAGATCTTCATTCCCATATTTCTGTTCGGTGCAACTGCCCTTGTGCTTTACAAGTTCTTCGACACCCGCCATCGCGAACGTATGGCGATGATCGAGAAGGGCCTGACTCCAGCCGAAATGGCCTCAGTTAGTCCCAGGCGGTTCCTCGCCCACCCCTTGACGAACCTGAAGTGGGGTTTGCTTGCGCTGTTCGTCGGGTTTGGCATATTCGTTGGGAATTACGTGCAATCAGTCACCATGATGGATGAAGGCCCTGCATTCTTCGGCTCGATCTTCATCTCGGGCGGCTTGGCTCTCGTCGTGTATTATGTCATCGCGGCGCGGAAGCTCAAGAACGAAAGCGAATAAGTTCGAAGTGTCCATATTCCTCTGGGCCGGTCAGGAATGTCGATCAGTGCGACGTTCCGACCGGCCTTGTTTTTCTGTGGAGACGTGCGGTTTCAGGAAAAATCTCGTATTTTTATCTTCCGAACCACTGCAGTAGCACATCTTCCAGGAGCGTTGATGCACCGCACGGTGTTCTCCATTGTTCTCTGTATCTTACTCTCAGTCCCCTCCGCCTCTCAGATTTCCATCACAACCGGCATCAAAGGCGGCATCACAGCCGCTACGTTCGCCGGAGACAGCAGCGCAAACCTCAGCCGCCTTCAAGGAACAGCCGCGGGCATCTTTTTCGAGATCGACATCCCCGGTCCGGTGAATTTCCAGCCGGAAGTGCTTTACACGACGCGCGGAGCGCGACTCGAAGGAACCAGCACGGTTACGGCTTCTCTGACCTACATCGACATCCCTCTCCTCATCCGTTTCGTTCTCCCTGTACCCGTCATCAGCCCGACCCTTTACGCCGGCCCATCGGCGGGCATGCTGCTCGGGGCCAAGGAGAAAACAGAATCTCCCCTCATGGCCACCAGTGAGATCGACGCAAAAGGAAGATTTTCCAGCACAGACTATGGCATCGTCGTAGGCGCGTCCGCATCGCTGCCTCTCATGATCACGGAACTCTCGGTCGAAGCAAGATACTACCATGGCCTCAAGCCGCTGGCACTGGACGGGAACATAAAACAATATAGCCGGATGGGCGCTGTTCTGATCGGGATCACGTTGTAGCAAGGAGCCCTTGTGCGGCATGTCACAGGGCATTTGACTGGAACAGAAAAAGCACTACGTTTCATCACGAAGGGGAATTCACAGGTTCAATAATCAATCTCGGAGGTCGTATGAAGAAGATTTTTTCCGTCGTAGTCATCCTTTTGCTAGCGAGCAGCGTCGGGCTTGCTCAGCTGACATTCAAGGGTGGATTGAACATGGGGACGATTGGTGGTGATGACGCAGAAGTCTTCGGCACACCGAGCTATCGTACGGGATTTGTTGCGGGAGCGGCCTTCAAGTTGAACTTGGTGGTCCTGACGATCCAACCGGAAATTCTGTACGTCCAGAAAGGGAACGTGTACAAGGATGTTCCGCTGGCGGCACTGACCGGACTTCCCATTGCTGGCACGGCCAAACTGACCAACAAGGCCGACTATCTTGAGATCCCTGTCCTAGTGAAGCTGTCTCCTCTGCCATTACCCGTCGTGAAGCCATACGTTGAGGCAGGAGCTTCCTATGCGATTCTTCTTGGCGCAAAGATGCAAGTTGAGTACCAAGGACAGTCAGAAGAAGAGGATATCAAGGAATCAGTTGCGAAGAGCGATCTGTCTTTGATCGTTGGTGCGGGAGTTGACCTCTCCCTCGGCGTCTTCGGTTTGAATGTGGACGTTCGATACGTTCATGGTCTTACGAAGCTCGACAAGGAAGGGGAAGGAAAGGTTTACAATCGCGGGATCCAGGCGACAGTTGGCGTTGCCCTGTAGTTGCTGGCTGAGAATTCAGATATATCATCGGGAGGCCGAGAGGCCTCCTTTTTTGTTGCGGATTGCGGATTACGGATTGCGCCCGCCTGCCTCTGTGGACTCATTGAGGCGGGCAG
>JBFYQI010000045.1:0-4828 GCA_041302875.1 Ignavibacteria bacterium | reverse complement strand
GGGGACGCGCTGCCGCATTTCTTGTCGGTTCGCTGTTCAGCTGGACCGTCGGTTTTGTCGGCATGCGGCTCGCGACGCAGGGAAACCTTCGCGTTGCCTCTGCGGCCAAACGAAGCTACGGCGAAGCACTGCAGCTCGGCTACCGGACAGGGACGATCACCGGCATGCTTACGGATGGTCTCGGCCTTCTCGGCGGTACGACCATCTTCATGATCTTCGGCGAACAAGCATATGAAGCGTTGCTTGGCTTCGGCTTCGGCGGCACGTTGCTCGCGTTGTTCATGCGCGTCGGCGGCGGCATCTACACGAAGGCCGCAGATGTCGGTGCAGATCTCGTCGGCAAGATCGAAAAGGACATTCCGGAAGACGATCCTCGCAATGCGGCGACGATCGCGGACAACGTCGGCGACAACGTCGGCGACTGTGCGGGAATGGCTGCGGATATTTTCGAGAGCTATGAAGTGACGATCGTTGCGGCGATGATCCTCGGCATGGCAAGTTTTGGACACAAAGGCGTGATCTTCCCGCTGCTCGTACGCGGGATCGGCGTCCTGGGCTCGATCATCAGCACGTACACGGTCCGTGCTGGTGCAGACGATACGTCCGACACGGCACTGAAGAGTGTCCACCGCGGCTTCTGGATCGGGTCCGTCATCAGCGTCACCGGATTCGTTCTCCTGGGATTCTTCTATCTCGTGTTCGATCAGAACTACATCGCGGGGAATCCGATGTCGGCGGCGGGATTTCCGGGTGGCGATCCAGCGAACCTTCCGTGGTGGGCCAACTTCGGCGTAGCGGGCCTCGACCTTCGGGCTGCCATCACCTGCCTCATCGGCGTCGTTCTCGCCATTGCATTGAACAAAGTCACGAGTTATTACACGCATACGACCCATAATCCCGTGAAGAGCCTCGCCAAGTCCTGTCAAACAGGACATGCGACAAACATCATCCAGGGATTCGCGGTCGGCTACGAAAGCACCGTCGCAGCGATCGTTGTGATCGCGGGCGCGATCTTCTTGTCCGTTCTCACGTATGCGGGCACGCCACCGATGTTCATCGCCTACGGCGTTGCCATGACGGGTATCGGCATGCTGACGTTGACGGGCAACACGATCTCCATGGATGTGTTTGGACCCGTGGCAGACAACGCCAACGGTATTGGTGAAATGGGATACGACAAAGCAGAAATGGAAAAGGAAAAACCGGGCAGCTACAAACGCGCGCGGCAGATCCTTTCCGACCTCGATGCGGTCGGCAATACGACGAAAGCCGAAACCAAGGGCATCGCCATCGGTTCGGCGGTCATCGCTGCTGTGTCGTTGTTCTCGAGCTTCATCGCGGTCATCGCCGTCGGAAGCGAAGACAAGATCAATCTGATGACCGTTCAACAGTACGTTGAGCAGGCAGGCCGGCTGACGATCGCAGAACCGATGGTCTTCATCGGTTTCCTGCTTGGCGGAGCGGTTCCGTTCCTGTTCAGCAGCATGTTGATCCGTGCCGTGGGACGCGCAGCGTATTTCATCGTCGTCGAATGCCGCGCACAATTCCGCGATCCGGAGATCTGGCAGGGAACGAAGAAGCCGGACTACGGTCGGGTCGTCAACATCTGCACGCAAACGGCGCAGAAAGAACTCATCGGTCCGGGATTCCTCGCCATCATGGCGCCGATCCTGGTCGGTTTCCTCCTTGGACCGTACGCACTCGGCGGATTCCTCGCAGGGATGATCCTTGTGGGTCAGCTGCTCGCCGTCTTCATGGCGAACGCCGGCGGCGCATGGGACAATGCGAAGAAGATGATCGAGGATGGCATTTACGGCGGCAAGGGCTCGGAAGCGCACAAAGCCGCGGTCACGGGCGACACGGTCGGCGATCCGTTGAAGGACACCGCCGGACCGGCGATCAATCCGTTGATCAAGGTCATGAACATGGTGAGCTTGCTGACGCTCGGCCTAGTGCTGCAGTACAACCTCGTCAAATCCAATGTGGCGCCGGAGCATGCCACGATGGCAATGATCATTGGCATCGTTGTTTCAATCGTCGCCGCAGTTGCGATTGGTTGGGCGATCTGGCAGAGCAAGCGTGAGACGGGAGATTTTATTGAAGCGGAGTAAACGGGGGGAATCAGTCGTCAGTTGTCAGTAGTCAATGATCAGTTGTACGTCGAAGAAAGTCGAAGCCCGGCAGAGGATCTGTCGGGCTTCGTTGTTTTCTCGGAGGGGGAGCTACCCGGGCATTATCCCGGGTTCCAACCCGGGGCCAACAGAGAAGGTTTGTCCTGCGCTATTGGCCGTCAACAGCAGGATTCATTTCTTCTGAAGGGAAAGACCGTACTCATATCCCCGCTTGAACGCATTCAGGTTCAGCTCCTCCGTCCCTTTCGGTACCGAGACCTTCACCGCTTCCTCCATCGCCTCCCTGCCGACCGCTCCCGTCATTGCGGTGAAGAAGCCCATCATCACGATGTTGAGCACCATCTTCTTCCCCAACTCTTCCGCGATGCGCGTCGCGGGGATCGAGTAATGCTTCAGGTCCTTCCGAAGGTTCGTCGGATTGACCAGTTCCTCTTCCGTGATGAGCGTTCCACCTACGGCAAGTTCCGGCGAGAATTTCGTGTACGCCTCCTGCGACATCACGACCATCAAACTCGGCGCGGTGATGTAGGGGTAGGCGACCGGCTCGTTCGAGACGATCACCTGTGCGCTGCATGCGCTGCCCCGCGCTTCCGGTCCAAACGCCTGGATCATCGTTGCATGCTTGCTGTCGAAGATGGATGCGGCGCGGCCGATGATGTAGCCGCTGAGGATAACACCTTGTCCACCGAATCCGCCGATCTTGATCTCAGTTCTTGCCATCGAACACCTTCTGCATTTCGGGAGAGGGGATATACTTCTCGCCATATTTCCCGCGGTAATGGTCGTACATCGATTGTTGATAGGTCGGCCGCTCAATATCCACGAACTTGCCGAGAATGATTTTGCCTTGGAAGTCGAGCCCCACCGTCTTCGTGTCCGCGCCGTTCTTGATCTCGCCATGCTCCTGGTAATACTCCATCTGCTCGAGTCCGTCGCCGAGCTTGTTGCGACGGCTGAACAATGTCGGACAGGGGGCAAGGATCTCGACGAACGAGAATCCCTTCTTTGCGAGCGCTTCCTTGATGGACTTCGTCAAATGCCGCACATGCGAGGCCGTCCATCGTGCAACATAGACCGCTCCGCAGGACTCGGCGAGAAACGGAAGATTGAACGTCTGCTCGAAGTTGCCATGTGGCGTTGTGGAGGCGGTCGCATTGAGCGGCGTCGTCGGTGCGACCTGCCCGCCGGTCATTCCGTAGATCATGTTGTTCACAAGGATGACGGTCATGTCGACATTGCGGCGCGCGGCATGAATGAAGTGATTGCCGCCGATCGCCGTCAGATCTCCATCGCCGCTGTACACGACCACCTTCAATTCGGGATTCGCCAGCTTCAATCCCGTCGCGAACGGGATCGCCCGGCCGTGCGTTGTGTGAAACGAATCGAGGTCCAGGTATCCCGCGACGCGTCCCGTGCAGCCGATGCCCGACACGACCGCAACCTTGTCGAGGTTCAGACCGCTCGTCTGGAGCGCGCGGATGAAACAGTTGACCGTGGTGCCGATCCCGCATCCCGGACACCAGATGTGGGGAATGCGGTCCATCCGCAACAGCGCTTCGATCGGATTCGTCGGAGCGGCCACTTCTTCGTCGAACAATTGTTCTTCCACCATCACTTGGCTCCTTTCACGCTGTCACGAATCGCTTCGTAGATGTCCTTCGGGTTGTGCACGGTTCCGCCGGCATGTGGCACGCACACTGTGTTCGCCCGGCCGGCCGCGCAACGCTCGACTTCCAGCGTCATCTGGCCGAAGTTCAATTCCGGGACAACGAATGCTTTCACCTTTGTGGAAAGCTCACGGATGCGCTTCTCCGGGAACGGCCACGCAACGACCAGTCGAAGATGTCCGACGTTCAGTCCTTCGTTGCGCGCCTGGTCGATCGCGGGGAGCGCCGTGCGAGACGTGATGCCGTACGTCACGACGACGATGTCCGCACCTTCCACTCCATCCTCGCGATAGTCGACGATCTTGTCCGCGTTCAGTTTGATCTTGTCCACCAGCCGCCGAACAAGACGCGCCTGGGTGCCGACCGTCATGTTCGGATACCCCTTTTCGTCGTGCGTCAATCCGGTCACATGCATATGATAGCCGTCGCCTGCTTTCACCATGTCGGGAACGAGATCGGCCTTGGGTGCAAAGGCGAGATACTCCTCCTTCGAACCCGTATGCATCCGTCGCGGTGTCACCTCGATCTTGTCCGCCGAGGGGATCACGACACGTTCAATCATGTGACCAACGCACTCATCCATCATGAAGAGCACCGGCACGCGATACTGTTCCGCCAGATTGAAGGCCTTGATGGTGAGATCGAAACATTCCTGCGGCGAGTTCGGGCAGAGGGCGATGATGCCGTAGTCTCCGTGCGAACCCCAGCGCGCCTGCATCATGTCCCCTTGGGCCGGCATCGTCGGGAGACCGGTCGACGGTCCCGCTCGCTGGACATCCACGAGGACAAGCGGTGTTTCAGTCATCGCGGCGAGGCCGATATGCTCCATCATGAGCGAGAAGCCGGGGCCCGAAGTGACGGTCATCGTCTTCTTTCCCGCCCATGCAGCACCCTGGATCGCGATCGATGAAGCGATCTCGTCCTCCATTTGGATGAACACGCCGCCGACGAAGGGGAACCGTTCGGCGATGCGCTCGACGACCTCCGTCGAAGGAGTGATCGGATACCCTGCGACGAAGCGACAGCCGG
>JBFYQI010000031.1:0-4979 GCA_041302875.1 Ignavibacteria bacterium | reverse complement strand
GGGGAACCGTCGTAGTACGGCGAGAGGTGCTGCAGAGGGAGGCGGATTACAGCAACCGTTCTTTCAACACTTTGGCAACGGCGCTTGAACGGGAATGGACGTGTAGCTTTGCGTAGATGTTCTTGAGGTGTGTGTCGATCGTGAAATAGCTAAGGAAAAGCTTCTCGGCGATCTGCTTCTTGGTCAATCCTTCTGTAAGCTCGTGGAGGATTTCCTTTTCCCGCGGAGTCAATCCGTAGTTCCCCTGTGGAACGGAGAGCCGCGTGAACATATCCAGAACCCTTCGCGCGATTTGCGCGTTCATGGGAGCGCCGCCGCGCAGGACGTCCTGGATGGCGGCAACGATGGATTCCGGGGAAGCATCCTTCAGCAAATACCCTGTCGCACCGTTGCAGATGGCCTGAAACACCCTCTCATCGTCATCATAGATCGTCAGGATCACGACGTCCGTTGACGGTGAGATCATCTTGAAGTGTTTCACCCCTTCGATACCGCTCATTCCCGGCAAACCGATATCCATCAGCACGACCTCGGGCGCGTCATCGTTTTGCAGCCGGGTCAGTGCCTCTTCGCAAGACGCAAAGGACCCCGAACAATTCATCCCCTCCGTCTCATCGATCAGTTCCGAGATGCTCCGCCGAAATGCCTCGTTATCTTCGACGAGCCAGATGTTCAATGTATCGAAGGGGAGCGATCGTTCTTCACTCTTCACGGTTGCCTGCGCCTCATTCATGATGACATGATACTGTTGGCATCTGCCATGCGCCATACCGCAGTCACGGCATTTTCGAGCAGTGGGTCGGACAGTTCACAAGGGAGCAACGAGCGTCACCGTGGTCCCCGCCCCTGGTTCTCCCTCGATGCGAAGGGTCGCACCGATCTTCGCTGCGCGGTCTTTCATATTCCTGATCCCGTTTCCGTACCGTGCGGCTGTGCTGTCGAACCCCTTTCCATTGTCCTTCACAGAGAACGACAGATGTCCGTCGGTCCGGTCGATGAACACATCAATTCCCGTCGCATGGGCATGGCGCGAAGCGTTGCACATCGCCTCCTTGTAGATAAGGAAAACGTGACGTTTGAACTCGAGGTCGAGGGGCTCTTCGGTATGTCCGGTCGGTCCCCGAAACGAGAGACGGGCCGCTCCGGCGAGTTGTTGGGACACATCCTTCATTTTGACCAGCAGCGTCCCCAGCGTATCGTGTTCCGGATTGATCAGCCACACCATGTCCCTCATGGCGTCCGCCGTACGGAGCGCCATCGCCGTGATCCTGGAAAGCCGGTCCCTGGCATCGGCGCTCAGCGGTATCTTTCTTTGCATCATCTGACTCTCCAATGCGATCCCGCCCAAGTAGCTGCCGATCTCGTCATGGAGGTCGCCGGCGATCCGCAGACGGAGGTGTTCAATTTCAAGGAGATGCCGGATGCGGTACTGATAGATCGCCCACAAGAGAAGCACAGCGAGCACCGATATCCCGGCATAGAACCACCAGCGTTGCCAGAACGGAGACCGTATCTCAAACGCGTGCTCCGTTGTGGGAGACCACTCACCGTTGCGGTTCCGGGCCCGGATGTGAAACCGGTATTCACCGGGCGGAAGAATCGGGAAACGGATGGTTTTGGGACCCCTTTCGGAATGCCAATGTTCGTTCCGACCGGCCATTCGCCATTCGTACTCCACACCTTGTTCGTCGACGAATCCCGTTGCATGGAATCCCAAAGAGACGGAGTTCTCGTCGTAGGCATACGAACTCTGTAATGGCACAGACGGGCCGGTTCCGTCCTCGTTCATGAGCAAAACATGAACCACCGGTATTGCCACATCAATGTCGATCGACCTCCCGTTGAGGACCGCGGCTCCGCCCGATGTGCCTGCCCACAGATTCCCCTCCTGATCGAAGAATGAGCAATGCATGAGGTCGGAAGGCAGTCCATCGCGGGAATCATAGTGCGAGAGTCGAGCACCATCCCACATGTACAAGCCGCTTCTGGTCGAGATCCAGTACCGCCCTCCGGAGTCCTGAATGACCTGACGTGCGACAGGCTCACCTCCCAGGAGGGCGTTCAATGTATCCATCGGTCGGATCAAACCGTCGGCATACGTCGCGAGTCCTCTCCGGGTTGAGAACCAAAGCACGGAATCCTTGTCGACGAAGACTTCATTCACCGCATCCGATGGAAGACCATCCGCGGTTCCGAACATCGCAACATGCCCGGTGAACAGCCGGCCAGCCCCGCTCGCATTGGTTCCAAACCAGATCGATCCGTCGGGCGCGCTCGTAACCGACAAAAGATTGTCTTGCGGGATCCCGTGGCTCGGACCGTACCGGTGAAGCACGCGATTCCCGCGAATGTGACAGAGAATGGCTTGGGAGCCAATCCAGAGATCACCCGATCGGTCAACGTGGATCTTGTCAATCGTTCCACGCTGACTGAATCCCTCGATCTCAGCCCGCGACAGCCTTTCGTTCCTGAACTGCATCAGCCCTGCCGACGAGGTGATCCAGATCGTCCCCGTGGCATCCTCCGCGATCCCTTGGACATTCCATGCCGGAGCGCCGGCGGGGGGAGGGATCTCGACGAACATGCGGCCTGGCTTCTTTCGGATGAGGCGCCCGAATCCGCCGAGCCACACTGAACCGTCGCGTGCCGAAAGTCCGAAACGCAGAACGACACCGGCGAACGTATCCTTCAGAGGATAGAAACGGAACGACCTCGCGGGGAGTCTTGTCAATCCCGCTCCCCCCAACCACAGATTCCCCGCAGCGTCCTCCATGAGGCAATTGACATCCCCTGCTTGCAGGCCGCTCTTCTCACCGATGTAGGAGATGTTTCCGCCATCGACCATGAACAATCCGGGGGGAGCACCGATCCACACTGCTCCACGCCGGTCTTCGAAAAGCGAGAGGACTTTCAAAGGCCCGCCGGCCCGCTTTGTGTTCATCAGGGTGTCGACCTGATCATCACGTCGAACCTTCAATACCAGTCCCCTCGTCTGAGTGCGCCCTTCACTCGTCCCGATAAGCATGCCGCCATCCGCTGTCGGGCAGAGTGCCAACGCAGTTTGGCGTACGACGACGCGGCGATCGGTCAGTCCTTCTGGAGAGTATCGAAACCCCAACGCACCACTTATGGATGCGATCCACATCGTTCCATCGCCACGCTGCGAGATCGCCCTGATCTCATCATCCAGCAGACCATGTGCGGTGGTCAGATGGTTGGAGGTCCCGTCAGGATGAATGACAAGGATGCCGTTGGTCGTTCCGATCCAGGTATTCTTCTCGCTATCTCGAATGAGCGCGTATACGGAGTCACTTGTCAAGAGGCCGTCCTTCGCTCGCATCCATCCGGTGACATCGCCTTGGAGAGAAAGCTGCGCAATGCCATTCCCTTCCGTCGCAACCCACAGGGCCGAATCTGCCGTCTGGAGGAGGGCTTCCACTTGTGAGCGTTCCTCCCCTTGTTGAAGGCAGTTCCTAAAACCGACTCCGTCATAGAAACTGAGGCCTGCAACCGTTCCGATCCAGTAGTATCCGCGGGAGTCCTGAAAGAGAGAGAGAACACCGGAATGTGTCAGCCCATCCGAGACCTTATATGACCGAAAGGGGTAGACCTGAGCGAAGAGGGGCACAGAAGCGAGGAAAGCAAAGCAAAGGACAGAGAGCAGGGTTCGCGGGGTCATCGCATACCTATTCAGACGAAAGGTAATGCATGGTACCTGATTAAGGGGAAAAGGACAAATCACGGCCTCAGAGGTGCGACGGATTACCTCAGCACCCGCCTGATCGTTTCCGCAAGGTGTGCGCTCCGGAAGGGCTTCTGGAGGATTTCCCGCACCCCCGATTGTTCCAACATCTCCCGATCGTCATGAAGCTGGTATCCCGTGATCAACACAACGGGACAGTCCGGTGAGATCCCCTTCACATGCTTTGCGATCTCCAGGCCGCTCATCCCCGGCATGGTCAGGTCTGTGATCACCGCATCAAACTCGTGGGGCGATGCCCTGAACTCCCGGAGGGCTTCGTGCGGGTCGGAATGCATCCGCACTTCATAGCCATGATCGATCAGCAGATCATGCGTCACCTGAAGCGCTTCCTGCTGGTCATCTACAAGAAGGATTCTCTTCGGCGTGCTCAGCGCTGGCTGCGCCTCATCCGGTGTCGCCGGTTCAGACACCTGATCGTCTTCTGCGAGCGGCAGAAAGACCGATACCGTGGTGCCCACCTCCGGCTTGCTGTCGACACGGATCATGCCGCCATGGCTCGTGACGATGCCGTGCACGACGGCGAGTCCCAATCCCGTTCCCTTTCCCGGCGTCTTCGTCGTGAAGAACGGTTCGAAGATGCGCGGGAGGATCTCCGGCGGGATGCCGTGACCGCCATCCTCAACGCGGAGGACGACATACTTCCCCGACGCCAGGTCGGTTTCCCCATGCCTTACCGTTCCTACATCCTCCTTGACGCGAATGACACCGCCGTCCGGCTCCATCGCCTGTGCGGCGTTCAAGCAGAGGTTTACGATGACCTGATGGATCTGCACGCGGTCAACGTAAATAGGAAGCGGGGCCGGATGGAACTCCGTCTCAATACGGATATGCGCCGGGATGAGCGACTGAACGATCCCGATCGCCTCCTGGGCGATCTGCTGCATAGGCGACGATTGTCGCTCGGTCACCTGTCGCCGGCTGAACGTCAGCATTTGTTGTACCAGCAGCCGTGCCCGTTCCGCGCTGGCAAGGATCCGGTCGAAGTACTTCGCCAGCGGATTGTCCTCCCCGCCTTTGCGGAGACCGACTTCGGCATTCCCCATCACCGCGACGAGGATGTTGTTGAAGTCATGCGCGATGCCGCCGGCCATCACCCCGAGGCTTTCCATTTTCTGAGACTGGAGCAATCGCCGTTCCAGATTCAACCGTTCTTCTTCAGAGCGCTTTCGGTCGGTGATCTCCTGCGCGAGGTTCTCGTTGATGTGCTGGAGGTCCG
>JBFYQI010000009.1:0-4466 GCA_041302875.1 Ignavibacteria bacterium | reverse complement strand
TCCTGCGGCGAAGATCGCGTTGTTTACCGAGCATGAGATCTTCGGGCGGTTGAGGCGGCGGGGGACGGCGAAACGAAAACGGTTCAAGGGGATCTCGCACAAGGAATTGCAGCAGCTGCGCAAGGGGGATTTTGTCGTTCATGCGGACCATGGCATCGGGAAGTTCGCGGGTCTGCAGAAGCTTCGTGTACGCGGCGTCGAGCAGGAAGTGATGAAGCTCCTCTACGAAGAGAACGACGTTCTGTATGTCAATCTCAACTTCGTCAATCGCGTCCAGAAGTACTCATCGCAAGAAGGGCATGTTCCCAAACTCCACAAGCTCGGCGGTCCGGACTGGGACCGGCTGAGGTCCAAGGCGCGGAAGAAGATCAAGGATATCGCGCGGGATCTCATCCAGCTCTACGCGCGGCGCAAGACGGAGGAAGGATTCGCGTTCGCATCCGACACGCACTGGCAGAAGGAGATGGAAGCGTCGTTCCAATACGAAGACACCCCCGACCAGGCAAAGGCGACGGCCGATGTGAAGATGGATATGGAACAGCCCTCGCCGATGGACCGTCTCATTTGCGGCGACGTCGGATTCGGCAAGACGGAAGTAGCGGTGCGGGCTGCGTTCAAGTCCGTGATGAACGGCAAGCAGGTCGCGGTTCTTGTTCCCACCACCATCCTCGCGTCGCAACATTACAACACCTTCCTCGACCGTCTCGGCCGCTATTCGGTCCGCATCGAGCATCTCACGCGCTTTCGGAGTCCGAAGGAGATCAAGTCCATCGTTGCCGATCTGAAGATCGGGAAAGTCGACATCGCCATCGGGACGCACCGGCTGTTGTCGAAGGACATCGGGTTCAAAGACCTCGGGTTGCTCGTCATCGACGAGGAGCAGCGGTTTGGCGTATCGGCGAAGGAAAAGCTTCGGCAGCTCCGAGCAAGCGTGGATACGCTCACGCTCACGGCTACTCCCATCCCGCGCACGCTGCAATTCTCGCTCCTCGGCGCGCGCGATCTTTCCCTCATTAATACTCCTCCGCGCAACCGGCTTCCCATCACGACCGAGATCGCGCAATTCGACGTCCAGCTCATCCGCGAAGCCATCCTGAAAGAGCTCCACCGCGGCGGACAGGTCTTCTTCGTCCACGACCGGGTCCACAACATTGACGAAGTGCGCGCGATGCTGGAAGAGCATTTGCCGAAGGTCCGGTTCGGCGTGGCCCACGGTCAGATGGAGGGGCACGAGCTCGAGCGGGCCATCCTGGATTTTCTCGAACGAAAACACGACGTGCTCATCTGCACGAAGATCATCGAATCGGGCATTGATATGCCGAGCGTCAACACGATGATCGTGAACCGTGCGGACCGATTCGGGCTGGCGGAGTTGTATCAACTGCGCGGACGCGTCGGGCGGTCCAACGTGCAGGCGTATGCGTATCTGCTCACACCGCCGTTATCGGTACTGCCGCGGCAGACGCTGAGAAGGCTGCAGGCCATCCAGGAATTCACCGAGCTGGGGTCGGGATTCAATCTTGCGATGCGGGACCTGGAGATCCGGGGAGCGGGAAATCTGCTGGGCGGGGAGCAATCGGGATTCATCCTCGAGATGGGATTCGAGATGTATCAGAAGATCGTCGAGGAAGCGGTGGCGGAGCTGAAGGAGCAGGAATTCGCAGACGTGTTCGAGGCGGGGGCGGTCGTCAAGACGAAACCGGAAACGACGGTGGAAGCGGACATCGAGGCGCTCATCCCGAGCGTGTATGTGGAATCCGACGGAGAGCGGCTGGACATTTATCGAAGGTTGTATCGTGCGGAACGTGAGGATGAGTTGAAGGGAATGCGGTCCGAGTTGGAAGACCGGTTCGGCGAATATCCGGAGGAGGTAGAGAATCTATTCCGTCTGGTGGAATTGAAGCTGGCCGCGGCCGCCTGCGGATTCCGGAAGGTGGAGATCGACGGACGACAGGTCGTGCTGACCTTCCCGCCGACGGATGAGAAGGAATTCTATGAAGGAGAGAACGCGCCGTTCCAGGGGATCATGGAGTCGATGAAGGCACTGAAGCGGCATCAGCCGAGGATGAAGCAGGAAGGGAGCGAGCTGCGGATGACGGTGGTGATTGAAGGGAGGGAGCGGGTGAGAGAGGTGAGGGAGGTGTTGGAGGTGATGAGGGGATAAGTCATAAGTCATAAGTCAAAAGTCATAAGTCAAAAGTCAAAAGGCAAAAGGCAAAAGGCAAAAGAGATTTGGTGATTGGGTCCTTCGACAGGCTCAGGACGCGTGTGCGGGTGTTGATGGCTACACGGATCTCGGACTAATCAGCGTTTCGCCCTTCATGATAGAGCACATCAGGGTCGATGTCGGCTCCATTCGGCCAGACAAGAGTACCGAGGCGCGGGTCGGCAGTCACGGAGCGGAACATCGACGGATCAGTACGGACATGTTCGAACACGGGACCTATGAGGTAGGGGTGAAGGTCGATGTCGCGCGTCGTTCCGTTGGTGAAGGTGACGCGAACGACATAGTTCTGAAGCGGGATGACTGATCGCACCCGAACGAACGAAGACATGATGATCTACTCCAGCGGTTTGATGCGAAGCAAGGGGAGACCCGTGCGGGCGCGCTCCCAATTGACGATCAACTCGGCTCGATGCGAGGCCGCCCATTCGCGGACAAGGGCAAGGGCACGTTGAGGAAGCCGGCCCCCATCCAACTCCAGAGTTTCGATGAGTATTCGTGCTTCATCTTCGGCATAGATCGCGTGGAAATGTGGAGGAAGATGATCGCTGTAGTACATTTGAATGATGATACCGAAGAACTCGCTGACACTCGGCATCTGCACCCCCCGATGCATGGATAAAAAATACGAAAAGGCTGAATAACATACGAGTGATGCGATGCAGATGCAACGGAATTCGACGGTCTCTTTTGGGCATAGGTGAGGATGAATGCGCGGGTGAAAAGACGACCACTGATTCACACGAGAATGGCACAGATCACGGTGGAGTCGAGAATGTATCTACGGCGACGGATCGAATCGGGGCTTTCTTCTGAAATATCGTTTACGTAAATTTGGGGAGTCAGATTCCACGTTTTTATAGGAACGATTTCAATGATTCCTCGGGCGATCAACATCGGCAAACTGCTGAAACCCGGAAAAGTGCTCATCCTGTACGGCGCCCGTCGCGTCGGGAAGACAACACTTCTCCAGGAATTCCTCCGCGGCTCGACGTTCAAAGCCCGGATCGATTCAGGGGACAATATCCGGATTCAGCATCTGTTCGCGTCGCAGGACTTTTCCGCCATGGCGGAGTACGCCGAAGGGTACAATCTCATTGCGATCGACGAAGCGCAACAGATCAAATCGATCGGCCAGGCGCTGAAGATCCTTGTGGATACGCATCCCACACTCAGGATCATTGCGACGGGCTCGTCATCGTTCGACCTCGCGCAGTCGGTCGGTGAACCGCTGACCGGCCGAAAGAAGACCGTCGTGTTGTTCCCGCTCTCACTCCTCGAATTGCGTGAGCGATACAATCGGCAGGAGCTGCGAGAACGCCTTGGGGACTTCATGTTGTTCGGGATGTACCCCGAGGTGATTCTTGCGCGGAGCAAGAAGGCGAAGATCGATACACTGTACGAACTGGTCGATTCGTATCTGCTCAAGGATATTCTCAGCGTGGAGACGATCCGGGGGTCGAAGCAGATCATGGACCTGCTCAAACTGATTGCGTTCCAGATCGGCAAGGAAGTGTCCTTGTCCGAGCTTGCGGGGCAGGTCCGCCTGGACGTCAAGACGGTCGCGCGCTATCTGGACATTCTGGAACGGGGCTTCATTCTCAGGCGGGTCGGGGCGTTCAGCCGCAACTTGCGAAAGGAGGTTGCGAGCAAGGCAAAGTATTATTTTGCGGACACGGGAATTCGCAATGCAGTCATCCGCCAGTTCAACGCATTTGGCGATCGGAACGATGTTGGGGAACTGTTCGAGAACTTCGTGGTGATGGAACGATTCAAGTACTGCGCGTATCGGGAGCGGCCGGCGGAGGCGTACTTCTGGCGGACGTACGACGGTCAGGAGATCGATCTGATCGAAGAGCGGAACGGGGTGCTCACAGCATTCGAGGTCAAGTGGTCTGAGCGTGCGAAGCACAAAGTGCCACCGGCCTGGAAGGCAACATATCCGCGCGCCTCGATGGTCTGGATCGATCCGAAGAATGTCTTGTCGTTTCTGTTGGATGGAACAGTCCAGAAGTGAACCGGTGAAAGACTACCACTGATTTGCACAGATGATGGATACGCAGAGGGCGGGCCTGTGGAGATCCGTATCTTGCGACTCAGCGGCCAACTTCGTACCATGCGTCATTGACAGCGCCGCGAAGGGGAGCCGAGGAGCGGAGGGGAAGCAGCGCAGGCTTCGGACGAAGAAGACCTACCACTGATTCACACCAGATTGCCATAAATGAATAGAAGAGACTCGAAG
>JBFYQI010000568.1:0-5255 GCA_041302875.1 Ignavibacteria bacterium | reverse complement strand
TTGCGCGCAACGTCGATCAAGGCGATCTCCCGACGCAATCGTTCGATGATCATCGGCGAAACGTTTCCTCCGCCGTTACCGCGACAGTCGATGATGAGGCCTTCCTTCCGCAACTGCGGGTAGTAGTACTTCACGAATTCGTTGAGACCGGGAACGCCCATATCCGGAACATGAATATACCCCACCTTCCCTGCGGTCGCCTTCGTCACCTTGTCGAGATTCGCTTCGACCCAGTCATAGTAATACAATGAACGCTCATCCGCGGTCGGCACAATGACCGTTGACCGGCTCCCCTGCTCGGTCGGTTTCGCATTCAACATCAGCGTGACCTGCTTGCCTGACCGATTGACGAACGCTCCGAAGAGGTCGTTCATCGTGTTCGTCGGCTTTCCGTCAACCGCGACAATGTAATCTCCCTCGCGCGCGTCAACGCCGATCTCCGTCAGCGGCGACCGAAGATTGGGATCCCAGTTTTGTCCGGGGAGGATTTCTTCGATGCGGTAATACCCGCTCGTGGCATCGCGTTCGATCTTCGCGCCTAACAGCCCAAGCGGAATTCGCTCCAACCGCGGCAGATCACCGCCGCCGACGTACGCATGGCCTGCGTTCAATTCGCCGATCATCTCGCCGATGATATACGTCAGATCCGCGCGATGGTTCACAAACGGAACTAACGCCTCGTACTTCGCCCGCATCGCCGGCCAGTCGACGCCGTGCAGATTCGGTGCGTAGAAGAAATCCCGCATCTGCCGCCACGATTCGGCGAAGATCTGCTTCCATTCGGCATGTCGATCCAGCACGACCTTCATATCGCTCAGGTCCAAACGCTCCTTCACTTCGATCTTCGCGCTCGGTACATCGATGATCCCGTATCCGCCCTCCACGCCAACCAGCATCTTCTTTCCGTTGGCAGAGATCTCGTATCCCCGAATGTCGCCGAGTTCCGTTTCCTTCTGCTTCTCGAAATCGAACAGGAAGAGTTTGGCCCGTTCGTCACGGCGGCCGTTTCGCATGTAGTACAACTTCAATCCGACGGATTGCAGATTGAAGTAGTTGGACGCCTGAATGGGGAGTACCGTGATGCGGTCCTGTATTCCCGCTTCATCAACGGTTACGACAACGGCCTTGGCTGCCTTGTCTCCTTCGCTCTTCGTTTCCTTCGCACCGGTCTCGACCTTCACTTCGTCGCTCTTCGGTGCGAACGGCGAGGCGGTGGACCGCGCCAGCGTGACCAGGTAGATCTTGGCCATGTCCGCATACGCGTAGTTCCATTCGATCTGGCTGTACGACGGCGTGAATGAACGGTTCGATGCGAAGAACAAATACTTGCCGTCCGCACTGAACGAGGGGGCATACGACGAGAACCATCCGTTCGTCACGCGAATCGTCCGTCTGTTCTCCAGTCCGAACAGATACACCGATGTCATCTCCCTCACTTCGGGCTGCGCGAACGCGATCCACTTGCTGTCCGGCGACCATGCGTATTGCGTGATCTCCCACGCCTCCGCTTGCGCGACCAGCGTGACCACCTTCGTCGTGACATCGACATACTGCAATCGCTGCTTCTTGTCTGACCAGAGGATCTTCTTGCTGTCCGGGGACCAGACGATGTCGTACTTATAAGTGTCGCCCCCGGTCGTCAATTGCGCGACGGCCCCGCTGCCGTCCTGCGGACGGACATGGATTTCGTCCTCACCCGTGGCGTCGGAGACATACGCGATCGACTTCCCGTCCGGGGACCATTTCGCGTTGCGTTCATGCACACCCGGAGTTCCTGTTAGGTTTCGCGTGTTCCCGTACTTCTGGGGCACCGTGAACACATCCCCGCGCGAGCCGAAGAGCGCCCGGTTGCCATCGGATGCGATCTCGAAGTTCGTGATGTTCCGGCTCACATCCACCAGCGCACCCCGCCCGCCGTCGCGGTCGTCCTGGATCGATACCGATACTTTCGTAACGGCTTCCGTCGCGAGATCCATATGATAGAGGAATCCGCCATTCTCGAACACGATCGCATCGTTCCCCAGTGAGGGGAATTTGACGTCGTACTCGGTGAAACTCGTCACCGCGCGCGTCTGCGCCGTTTTCCGATCATACACGTAGAGGTTCATGCGCTTGTTCTCGTCACGGTCGGAGGCAAAGTAGATCCTGTCTCCGCTCCACATCGGAATGATGTCCTGCGCATTGTTGTTCGTGACGTTCTCTGTCTTCTTCGTCGTAAAATCATAGATCCATACATCGTCGGCTTGACCGCCGCGGTATCGCTTCCACGTGCGGAATTCCCGAAACACGCGGTTGTACGCCATCTGCTTCCCATCGGGTGAGAAGGAGCAGAATCCTCCGCGCGGGAGCGGGAGCTGTTCCGGCATCCCCCCATCGATCGACACGAGATAGAGCTGTCCCTTGAAGTCGTTGTGCTCGATCCGCCGGGACCGAAAGACGACCGTGCGAGCATCCTTCCATCCCATCACAATGTTATTGGGACCCATGCGATCGGAGACATCATCCCGGTCGAGCGTCGCGGTGTGGGTCAGCCGCTTGGGAATCCCCCCCTCCGCGGGCATCAGATAGACCTCCGTGTTTCCGTCATACTGGCCGGTGAACGCGATCCACTTCCCGTCCGGCGAAAAGCGTGCAAACATCTCAAACCCGACATCATTCGTCAGCTTGCGGGCAGTGCCTCCCGAGCGCGAAACGGCATAGAGGTCTCCGGCGTAGGAAAAGACGATCTGCCCGCCATGGATCGCGGGGAATCGCAGCACGCGCGCCTCCTGTGCAACCACTGTTGCCGCCAGGAGCGTGAACAGAATCGAACTGCCAACGATAATCTTGCGCATCATGGGATCCTCAGAAAGAAAGTGAATGAAATCGGTGTAATGTAACGAAACCCCTCGAGAGATTCTAGGAAACCCCTGTAATGCGGGAGGTCCGGTGGTTTTTGTTCCGATTGTTTCTTAAGATTGAACTCCTTCCGAAGGAGAATGATCATGCTACGTCCGATTCAGACCTTCACCGTTGCTCCATCAATTCCCCCGGAGCTCAGCGCCCTTACCACACTCGCACAGAATCTGATGTGGGCCTGGGTCGACGAGCCGATGGCTGTCTTCATGCGACTCGATCCGGACTTGTGGGAAAGCACGCACCACAATCCTGTCCAGATGCTTGGCTCCATTCGGCAGGAGCGCTTGAACACGCTTGCGCGCGATGATGCCTTCCTCGCACAACTTGAACGGGCGGTACGCCGGTATCAGGAGTACGTCGAGGCAACGGGCACGTGGTACGCGAAGGGCCATCCCGAAGGCGCAGGAACCCGCTTCGCCTACTTCTCCGCGGAGTTCGGCCTGACCGAATGCTTGCAGACCTACTCCGGCGGCCTCGGCATTCTTTCCGGAGATCACCTGAAGGCCGCAAGCGATCTCGGCGTTCCGCTCGTCGGCGTCGGATTGCTCTATCAACAAGGATATTTCCGCCAATACCTGAACGCCGACGGGTGGCAGCAGGAACGGTATCCCGAGAATGACTTCTTCTCTCTCCCCATCTCGTTGGAGCGCAACAAGGACGGGACGCCATTGACGATCTCCGTCGATCTCCCCGGCCGCAAGCTGCATGCACAGATCTGGCGCGTGCAAGTCGGTCGCGTGCCGCTGTACCTGCTCGACACCAACATTCCACAGAATTCACACGATGACCAAAATATCACCGACCAGTTGTACGGCGGCGACCGGGAGCTGCGCATCAAGCAGGAAATACTCCTGGGCATCGGCGGTTACCGCGCCCTGAAAGTACTCGGCATCCAACCGGACGTGTATCACCTGAACGAAGGACACTCCGCGTTCTTGACCTTGGAGCATTGTCGCGAACTGATCGCTGAAAAAGGACTGACCTTTCGTGAAGCACGTGAAGCAACGATCGCCAGCACCGTCTTCACAACACACACTCCGGTCCCCGCAGGGAACGACTACTTCGCCCCGGAATTGGTGGAACGCTACTTCGCATCGTACTATCCCGGCCTGAATCTATCGCCGAAGGACTTCCACGGCCTCGGCCGCGAGAATATGGACAATGAGCGCGAGAGTTTTTGCATGACGGTTCTCGCATTGCGGATGAGCGGAAAGAGCAATGGAGTGAGCAAGCTCCACGGGGAAGTTTCCCGGCAGATGTGGAAGAATGTCTGGCCAAAAGTCCCGGTTCACGAGGTCCCCATCATCTCCATCACCAACGGCGTGCATGCGCCTTCCTGGGTGAGTCATGATCTGGGAGAACTCTACGACCGCTATCTCGGCCCCAAGTGGCGGGAGGATGCAGGACAATTCGGACTGTGGAGCCGCGTGCATCACATTCCGGACGAGGAACTGTGGCGGACCCATGAGCGCCGGCGGGAACGGCTGGTCGCGTTCGCCCGTCATCGTCTCCGGGCGCAGCTTGAGGCTCGAGGTGCGACGGCGAATGAGATCGCGCAGGCGGACGAGATCCTCAACCCAGAGGCCTTGACCATCGGTTTCGCGCGCCGGTTCGCAACCTACAAGCGGGCGACGTTGCTCCTCCGCAATCCCGAGCGCCTGATCGCATTGCTGAACAGCAAAGATCGCCCCATCCAGTTCATCTTCGCCGGCAAAGCACATCCGCACGATACCCCCGGCAAGGAACTCATCCGTCAGATCATTCACTTTGAACGCCGCGCGGATGTTCGACGGCGCATGGTCTTCATCGAAGACTATGACATGGTCGTCGCGCGGTATCTCGTGCAGGGTGTCGACGTGTGGCTCAACACGCCGCGTCGCCCGTTGGAAGCGAGCGGCACGAGCGGAATGAAAGCGACGATGAACGGCGGACTCAACGCGAGCATCCTCGACGGATGGTGGGTGGAAGGATACAATGCAAACACCGGCTGGGCGATTGGCCGCGGTGAGGACTATCGGGATGAGAAGTATCAGGACGAAGTGGAATCGAACGCCCTGTTCGACCTTCTGGAAAAGGACATCATTCCTCTGTATTATCACCGCTCAGCGGACGACCTGCCGCGGGGATGGATCTCGAAGATGAAGTCCGCCATCCGGACGATCGGACCGGAGTTCAATACGAATCGGATGGTGCGGGAATACGCCGAATTGATGTACCTCCCGTCATCCGAACGGATGCGTTCCTTCAGCGCGAACGGATTCAAACGCACCAAGGAGATCGCCAGGTGGAAGGAGGATATTCACCGGAACTGGCACGATATCCGGATCACGAACGTGGCTCTCGAAGCGCACGATGGC
>JBFYQI010000557.1:0-3959 GCA_041302875.1 Ignavibacteria bacterium | reverse complement strand
GGACAAGGCGTCATTCGAAGAGATCTGGAGCGGTGTTGTTCTGGTTGTTGAATTGAGGAAGAGGATGAGGTAGGAAGGATGGTTCTCGCTGGTTCATCGGTGACGGGGGCGTGCGTTGCTGTTCGGTTCGGGCATCGTCCGGCGGCGAACGTCATCGGCAAGGGTGGACATGCCCGCAGCGGGACGGCACAACTCAACAAACACTCACTCACCATCATTCCATCAGGGAGGAAACATGAAAACGAAACTCGCGTTGTTTCTGACGGCCGTCGTCGCACTGGTGATGTTGACCGCCGCAACGACGCAACGGGGGGGAGAGCCTGTTCAATTGGACCATGCGCAATTGGCGATGATCGTAGGCGGTGAAGAGCCGGGTTGTGTCGGCGACTTCGTTCGCTCGATCAACAATTGCGGGTCGGTCTCACCGGACAACTACAACGACTGCGTCGAAAGCGCCGGGGACAGCTACTTCTGGTGTCGCGTTTGGGAAACCGTGACCTGGATCTTCTCCTGGATCTTCTGACTTCCCGTTCAAGGGGCGGATGGATGTCTCGTCCGCCCCACCTCTTCTCTCCCTCTTCTGTTCGCCTGATCGCCATGCTCTCCATCGCACTGGTTTCCTTCTGCGGCCTCTTTGTCATTGTGAATCCTGATTCCGGCGTCGTTCTCCGTGGAACCGTCGTTCATGATGCTGACGGGGCGGCGATTCCGTACGTCACAATTCGAGTCTCGGGAACCGCTTTTGGATGTGTCGCAAACGAAGAGGGAGCGTTCTCCCTGCCTGTCCGACTCTTTCCTATCACGCTCCGCTTTTCCCATCTCGGATTTCGACCCGACTCCGTTGTCCTGAATGCTCCTCAGTTCGAGCCGATCTCCGTCCGGCTTTCGGAGCGGACGATCACGCTGGCGTGTGTCGATGTGGTGGGAATGGATCCCGCGGAAGCGGCGATGCGGCCGGTGATCGAATCGATCGGCGAGTTTCGTCGTCGGAAGCGATCGTACGCATACCGCGCGATCTCCAAGAGCACGGTGCGCACCGATACTGCACTTGTCTCCGTCGCGGCCGCAGCTGCCGATGTGTGGTATGATTCAACAGAAACCGTCCGGCGCAGCCTTGTGTGGTCAAAATCCTGGTTCGCGGCCGACTCGAGCATCTGGTGGGGAGAGATCGCACGGCCGGTCGATCTGACCGCTGGGAACATCCGCATCTGGCTGCACACCGGCGTCGGTCCGCTTAGCCGTGATGCGTTGGACACGTACGAGTTCACGCTCGATTCGACGCATTTGGCAGAAGGTCAACGATTGCAGTTTGTTTCATTCCGACCGCGCTCACATCGCGCTGCGCGCTTCACGGGGTCGATCGTGATCGACGCGGAACGAGAGGCGGTTCTGCGGATCGTCGTTTCGACGGAAGAAGCCGCTGTTGGTGCGGCACGGAATGTCACGCTCGGAAGTCTGAGGATCGTCCAGGAGTTTGGCGATGCCGGCGATCGATGGATTCCCACCCAAGTGCGCACAACGGCGGAACTCGCGATCCGCGAACCGGTTGGATCCACCCTCCTGCGATTCACGCAGCTGACGGCGATCGAGAAAAAGCGATTCCTCCTGGATGAACAGGAACGTCGAGAATTCGAACGGATCTCTGCAACGAGGCAGACAGCGGTGCCGATGATCGATTCGCTTGAACTCGAGCGCGTGCCGTTGACCTCGATCGAGCGCTGCGTGCTGATGAGGCTTGATACAACAGGACGGATCCGGCCGCTCGGCAAAGGGACGCGAGGCGGGTTGGATCTCCATGCGGCATTCAATCCGCTCAACGTTCTTCTTGCGGAATTCCATCGTTCGAGCGGCCTGTTTTTTGGCATCACCGCAACCCTTCCGTTCCGCCCTGCAGAAATGCGGATCGTCCCGTCGCTTGCGATCGGAACGGCGGACCAATGCTTGTACTGGAAGGTTCGTTCTGAGTATCCCGTTTCTCGAATGCCGATGTTGTCTGTGTCGCTCGAAGCATTCCGGTGGTTGGGGGAGATGCCCGAGCGCCGCAACGGACGCAATGCGGGAATGATCGCCGACCTGATCTCCGGAAGACGTGATCACGAGACAATGCGCACGAACGGGTGGTCGCTGGCAGTCGGATTTCGTTCGACAGGATCTGCGTTGAGAGAAGCGACGTTCGCTTTCCGGTCCGTGAACGAACGGACAGCATCGCTTGAGACTTCCTGGTCTGTCCTTACGGGCCGCGTTCTTCCTGAGTCGCCTCTGCTGATCACGGAGGGCTGGTGGCGCGAGTTGCACTTCGATCTGCGGGCTGGCAATATCGAAGCGACCTGTTCTTGGTGGGGAAGGGATTGGACGCATCCAACGGACCGCCATGGTTGCGCGACCATCGCTCTCGACGATACGCTCCACATCGGTTCCGCTCGATTCTCTTCGTCACCAGTGCTCCGCATCTCTGCGACGATGTCCGGAGTGTGGGGATCGGTTCCGCCTCAGCGAGCAGTTGTGCTTCCCGGTCGCGCGTGGGTGGTCGCACCGCAACTCGCGTTTCGCTCCGTGGGGTATCGGGAATACACTGGCGAGAAACTCGCTTCCGTGTTCCTCGAGTTTAACGCGCGGGACCTTCCCTTCCGCGTGATCGGTTTGGAAAGTTCGATTCTCAGCTGGTTGGATGTAACGGCGCATGCGGGGGTGGCATCAATTCACGATGAACGCCATTCCGTCATTGCCGAATCAGGTGCAGGTTTTGCGGGATTTGCTGGACTCCTGCGCATCGAAGTCACACACCAGTGGAAGCCTCACGCTCGAACGGTGCTCAGCATAGGAACTACAGTCGATTGGTAAGTCCTTCTCGAAATCGATATCAGGAAATGCTTGTCACATTGAGCCTGCCTAATAGATCTTCAATCCCGGGGCAGGCAGGCTCAGGACGACGCGCTCAAGACAGGTTCCAAAGAGAGGAATGATATGAAATCCAAACTGCGATTCCTACTGTCGATCTTTGCCTCGCCTCGCCTCGCGGGGAGGACGCTTCGTCGGCGTCCAGCGTCTCTGCTTTCCCTGCTTCTGATCGTCGTGCTCCAGTACGCGATGGCTGTCTCTCTCCTGGCACAGCGTCAGAGTATCGTGGTTCTTCCCGCATCATATCTGATCGCTGCAGCGATCCCGGTCCGCATGGTCGTTTCGCTTCTCTTTGCCTCTGCGATCCTTCACGGTGTTTTGCAACTGATCCGCCGTCCTGTCCCCCGGCGATTGACGCTGGCGATCGCTGCGCATGCGGGTCTCATTCTCGTTGCGGGGGATCTTGTTAAACTCTCCGGAGGGATCATTTCGGGCTCGGTTCGCGAGGCGGCGCTTCCGGGGATCGCAACGCTCATCCATCTTCCGGGAATCCCGGGCGTGGTGCTCAGTGAGATGCATCCCTTCACGGCGTGGTTTGTCGTCGTCTTCGCCTTCATGATCGCCTCCGCTGCGAGGCTGCGCATCATCTCGGCCGCCGCCGTGTCTCTTTCCGTATGGTGCTGTCTCGTGCTGGCGCGCGTGGCGCAGTTCTCCCTCCTGAGCTCGTTTTTCCACTGAGCGTCCGGCGGGCGCATCTTGCATTCCTCCGCTTTCCTCGTACATTTCCGTCTGTTCCCCTCCATCCATTACAGAAGAAACCGAGGAAGCCATGCCTACCATCAAAGCCCCCCAGCTTCGGCCCAACGATTGCATCGGATTGATCGCTCCGGCAAGCACACCCCCGGCGGAAGAACGGATCGAGAAAGGGGTCGAATATCTCGAGCGGCGAGGCTATCGGGTGAAGGTCGGCGCGCACGTGCGCGAGCAGTACGGCTATCTCGCCGGAACCGACGACGTTCGCGCGGCGGATTTCAATGCGATGGTGAAGGACAAGAGCGTCAAGGCGATCTTCTGCATTCGCGGAGGCTACGGAACGCCGCGGTTGCTCGGCCGGATCGACT
>JBFYQI010000555.1:0-3867 GCA_041302875.1 Ignavibacteria bacterium | reverse complement strand
GAGATGTATCCGAATTGCTCTCCGACCGAGAACAAGATCGTCTGCAACACGCTTGATGGACGCATCCTGCTGCTGACCTACGCGGAGGATCGTCAATGAACAGGCGCATCATCGGAGTACTCGCGTTTCTCATGTTGTTGTCAGCCGCGCTTCCGGCACAACGCACGGATCTCTCGGGCATCAAGATCTGTATCGATCCCGGGCATGGCGGCTACAACGCGGCGAACGATCGTCACGTCATCCCGGACGCGGGGATCGACTTCTGGGAGTCTGAGAGCAATTTCCGGAAGGCGCTCGCTCTGCGGATACTGTTGCAGGAGAAAGGGGCCACCGTCTATTTGACGCGAGAGACGAACGACTATCCCAATCCCCCTGATGCCGAACCGTCCCTTTCTGCCCGATGGCAGTTCGCCAACGCGAACAACGTCGATTGGTTTCATTCGATCCACAGCAATGCCTTCAACGGGACAGTGAACTATGCGTTGGTGCTGGTCAAAGAGAACATTGCGACGCGACAGGCGGTGTGGCCGCAGGCAGTGACCATGTCGGGATATGTGTACCAGCAGATTCGGGCGAAGCTCCGGGTCGGAGCATCGTCCGGGAATTCGGGCACCGCCGGGGTCTATCTGGATTACACGTTCTACGGCGGACCGAACGGTGGTTTCAATCTCGGGGTATTGAACGGACTCGCGATGCCAGGCCAGCTCTCGGAGGGGTCGTTCCACGACTACTACCCGGAAACGCGGCGCTTGATGAACAACGACTATCGCAAGATGGAGGCATATGCATTGCGGGATGCGTTCCTGCAGTACTTCGGCGTACCGGCCGATTCGAAGGGGATCATCGCAGGCATCCAGCGGGATGGAACCACGAGCGCTCCCATCAACGGAACAGCGGTGGTGCTCCAGCCGAACAATGTCCAGTACAACGGCGATGCTTACAATAACGGCTTCTACATGTTCGACGGATTGACAGCGGGGAACTACACGCTGATCTTCAAGACGCAGAATTATCGCACCGACACGGTGGCGGTGACCGTGACCGCCGGCGGCATCACCTTCCTTGACAAGCCGCTCACCTTCCGCCCGGATACGACGGGCCCACAGCTGACGTCTTGGTACCCCGAGAACGGGCGCACAGACATCCTGCCGAACGAGGTGATCAACCTGACGTTCAACAAGTACGTCAACCTCTCCGATCTTGCAGCGAACAAAGGGACGGTGACGGTTTCCGAGAACGGATTTCCCGTCTATCACTACTCGAACTCTCTTCCGCTTGGCGGAAGGACGGGCGGAGCGCTGTGGCCGTACTTCCCGAATGACCCGAAGCAGATGCGTCCGGGGCAAACCTACCGCGTCGATGTCCAGAATGTGCGGGATAACTACGGAAATCTGCAGGCCTCGGCCGTGCAGTTTGAATACACTACCGCGAATGTTCAACTAAATCCGCTCGTGATCGATTCTCTCGAGTCTGATGCATCCGGTTGGCAGGCACCGCTCAGCAATCCCAATACGACTGGCGTCGTCGCGGACAGCGTGCTCTATTCCGTTGTGACGAGCCCGCGCGTACCGGTGATCAGCCCGAATCTGAGCTCTCGTCGCTTGAAGTATGGGTGGGCCGATTCCACTCAGCCGGGACTTCTGGAGTTACGCGTTGAGGGAGGGAAGCCCGCATCAAGGATCTGGACCAATGCGTCGACCGCCTTGCAGATCTACCTCGCTGGCGATGCCGGGGGCGCGCTTGTTCGGTTCGTGGTGTTGGACAGCATCGACGGATTCACGATGGAGCGGGAAGCGGGTCCGTGGACGCGCATCGACTGGTCCGGCTGGCGGACGGTGACCTGGAACATGATGACCCATCCACCCGCAACCGACCTCGGCGGCAACGGCGAGTGGAACGGAACGCGGAGGCTCGAGGCGCTCCAATTTGCATCCGATTCTTTGACCAGCCTCCGGTTCGGACAAATCTACTTCGATCAGGTCCAAGTTGTTACCATGACATCTCTGAGTGCTGTTGATGAGGTCGCATCCGTTCCCACGGCGATCCACCTCGAGCAGAACTATCCGAACCCGTTTAATCCATTGACGAAAGTCGATTTTCGATTGTCGAATGGAGGACCGGTGAAGATGAGCGTGGTTGATGTGTTGGGACGGGAGGTTGCGGTGTTGGTGAGTGAGGAGAAGCAGCCAGGGCGGCACCAGGTCACTTGGAATGCGGAAGGAATGACGAGCGGTGTCTACTACCTCCGGCTTCAAGCGGCAGGTGAAACACAGATACGCAAGATGGTTTTGATGCGCTGACGCCGTCTGTTGTCGGATGGATTTGTTTCGTATTTCGATTTTCGGTTTTCCCCATTCTTCGCTATTATTCAGCGGGACCTATTCCCGCTCCCTATGCCCCGGCTGACGCCCGAAGAAATACGGACGGTGTTCTCGACCTCGCAGGATTTCAACGAACTCTTCGACGCGTTCGAAGATGCGTTGGTCTCCGAGCTTCGGGACCTGGAGCTCTATCGCCTGCTCTTCTGGAACTCCGCTCTCGGACCCGACGAACTCTGCATGTTCGGCGAGAAACTCGCCAGAACGTTCCCCGACCTTTCGTACGAGATCTACATGTGGCTCGCGAATATCTTTGAAGTGACGTACTCCTCGTACGACAACTTCGAACTTGCGATCGCACACTATAAGAAGGCCGCCGCTGCCCGTCCGCAGGAGGCGGACCCCTATCTCAATGCTGCCGACTGCTATGAACCCGATCTGAACATTCCGCCCGCCGACGTCCTCATTGCCTTCCTCCGCGAAGGACTGAAGACCGTCATCGCCAAGAAGATGGTCCTTCAACGGCTGTCGTACCTCTATCAGATGATCGGAGACCGCGAACAGAGCGACTATTACCGCAACCTCGCCGATGACCTCGGGAAATATCAAAACTGAGTCCTCGGCCGCGTCCGTGCGGGGATTCTTGCTGATCCTCCTCGCCGTGACCTTCTGGGGTGGTTCCGCATCCCTGGCAAAGCATCTCATTGTCACCCGGTTCGACACGCTGGTCATCACGCAAACGCGCTCGACGCTCTCGTTCGTTCTTCTGGCGCTTTGGTTTCTGTTCCGTGATCGCTCCGTGTTCCGCATCGATCGCCGTGATCTGCCGTCGCTGTTCTTGCTCGGGGCGGTCGGCATTGCTGCCACCAACTTCACATATTACTACACGGCGACGGTGTCGACGGTGGCCACGGCCATCCTCGTCCAGTACACCGCCCCCGTCCTGGTGACGATCTACGCCGTCTTCCTGAGCAAGGAGGAGGACCTCAACGGCCTGAAGATCACCTCGCTTCTTCTTGCGCTCGTCGGTTGTTTCTTTGCCGTGAGCGGGGGATCGTGGACAGACATTCGTTTGAGCGGATGGGCGGCGGTCACGGGGCCGCTATCAGCGGTCACATTCGCGTTTCTCATGATCTACAGCAAGAAGATCCTGCGTCGCTACTCGACCTGGACGATGTTGATCTACGTCTTCGGATCGGCCGCTGGGTTCTGGCTTGTCATCAATCCGCCTTGGAACTATTTCGATTCCGGATACTCGGCGGCGGACTGGGGGATCTTGTGGCTCTTCGCGGTGGTTTCGATCCTGATCCCGCATACAGCATTCACGACGAGTCTTCGTCTTCTGGATGCCTCGACGGTCTCGATCGCCGGAACGCTGGAACCGATCATCGCGATCATCATCGCCTATCTGGCGCTCGGTGAAGCGCTCACGGTCGGCCAGATGGCCGGTGCGGTTGGCGTCATCGCTGCGGTCGGATTGCTGCAATGGGGTACGAATCGGATCGTGAAACGAAATTTGCGGGTTCATCGTGCGAACGGAACGAAGACT
>JBFYQI010000549.1:0-3452 GCA_041302875.1 Ignavibacteria bacterium | reverse complement strand
AGGACGATGAATCCGACGAGACGAACGGATGAGTTCATGGTACGATCCCGGCAAAGATGACGGAAAGGAATGAATGATAATATACGAAAAAGTTGAAAGGGGGTCACGCGCGGTCGAAATGCCAATCCCCGCAAGCCATGCGATCTATGGCGCGGGGATCGGCGCGGATCATTCGACCTGTCTGGGATCCAAGTCTAGTACTTCACATAGTCGATCGTCATGTACCCTGACGTTCCTGCTTCATTGTAGTAGCCAACCATCTTGAACTTCACACGTGTGCTGCTCCCCGTTTGCAGCACAAAATTCCGGTTCGCGTACGGCGTCAGGCGGTGTGTGCCACTCTCGTAGTTCAGGCAGTTCACGCCGATCACGGCGGTGGTATCGCCGTCGGCGAGGAGCCCGGCCATCGTGCGTCCATCCAGGGCGCCGAACTCTGTGCTGTCGATCATCTTCGCGAGAACATTCCGCGTTCTGTTCAACCCGATGAACGGATACTTGATCGCCGGCATGGACGGATCGACGTTCATATAGGTGAACGTCAACTTGACATCCCATGCGCCGACGGAATCGGTGACGGCGCCGGTATCAAAGCTGAAATAGGTCGGCAACGTCTTCACGTTTTCGGCCGTCGTGAACCGGACAACATTTTCCTGGGGAGCGATGGGATTGCTTTCTTCCTTCTTGCAGCTCACAAGAACGAAGGAGAGCGCAAGGAGTGCAACGAGCATCATGCGGTGCTTCATAACGAGTATTCCTTTCTTCTTCATCGATTATCGAATTGTGACGTTCAACCCGCCATACAACTGGCGCGGTTTGATCTGCCCGAAGGGATAGCGGACCGTATCGAACAGGTTGTTAACTCCTGCGAAGAGCTCGACACGATCCATCGGACGCGCCGAGACCCGAACGTCCGACACCTGGTATGAGGGCACATAGGAGTATTGTGGAGCCTCCCCGTCCGTGTAGATCCCCCGGTTGACTTGATCGTCGTTGATCGGCTTCCGGTCGAACCAGCGCATGCGGAGGTCGACCGTTGCATCCAGGACCGGGAGGCGGCCGTTCAGCTTCAGGTTCAGCGAGTTCGGCGTCCGAAACGGCAGCAGATATCCGTTCCCGTCCACCGCCCGAACGTGACTGTAGCCGAGCGACAGCAACGCTCCTTCGACGGGTTCCAGATCCACATCCACATCCACACCCTCCGTAACGGCGCGATCGACATTCCGGTACGACAGGATCGCTGCACTTCCCGCGGTCGAATTCTGGACGGCATAGTAGTCGATCAGATTCCGGAGCGTGTTCAGGAAGTAGGTGATGCGGAACCAGACGAGATCCTCGCGGTTGTACTGGGCGCTGAGCGTGAACCCGTGCGAGTCTTCCGGTTGCAGATCGGGATTCCCCTTCAGAATGTACCCGACGGAGCTGTGGTCGAAGTCGATATGGAGTTCGAGCAAGCTTGGCTCACGATATCCGCGTCCGTATGAGGCGCGCAGTGAGGTGTGTCCCGTGACCGGAACGACCGCGCTGATCCGCGGTGCGAACACAGCACCAAACGACGAATTCACGCTGTAGCGACCCCCGATCGCAAGCGTGCCGACGCCGAGGTCCCATTCGTCCTCTGCATAGAGCACTCTGTTCGAGACCGAGCGAACACCACCGGAGAAACGGGAGGAGTTCATCGTTTCGTCGCTGTATTCCGCTCCCACCGTGAGGATGCTTCGGGCATACGGGATCATCGTTCCCTGCAGACGATAGGACTGCACTACTTCGCGTCCGTAGCTGTCCCGGGTCAGGTACCCCGCCCCGGTGGTTTCCCACGAACGGCGGTCGTTTTGCGACTTGTTCGCCGTGAGCTTCAGCGACAGTGCATCGGAGAAGACGTACGTGCCGATGCCGGTCAATGTCAGCTTCTCGTTCCGCGCGAAGTCGCGGAGGAACGTGATGCCGATATCTCCCGCGAGCCATTCGAGCTCGTCGCGATAATGATCCGCTTTCGCATCGAGAGAGAAGTGCGGCGTGATCTGACCGTTGACCTTCAGGTTCAGGTTCAACCGATCTGAACCCGGCATCTCCATGAAGTTGTCCGCCTTCAGATAGTCCACACCGCCGAACCGGTTGTAGGAGATGTTGGCGATCGCCCGAACATCGCCGTCCGGACCGAACACGCTCCTCAGGACGTGCGAACCCGACAGATTCAGGTCCGTGCGTTCGAGCGAACCGAAGGTCCCGGAAAACGCCACTTCGGATCCTTGGGGATTCTTCGTGAGGATGTTCACGACTCCGCCTAACGCATCCGAACCGTAGATGGAGGAGAGCGGACCCTTGACTAGCTCGATCCGATCCACCATCGAGATGGGGACCTGGCCGAGATCGATCGCTCCATCAACCTTGCCCGACACCCGCTCGCCATCGACCAGAACGAGCACATGATTGTCGTTCAGGCCGTGCAGCGAAGCGTTTTGCGTCTGACCGATGCCTGTTCCCACTTCGATCCCGGTCTGGGCCGCGAGTACTTCCGTCAAGTTCTTGCTGCCGATGACGGAAAGCTCTCGCGCGCCGATGACCTCGGTCAGAACAGGAGCATCCTTCAGAATGTGTTTGTTCAGCGTGCCGGTCACGACGACCGCGTCAAGGTTGAACGGAGATGGCCTCAACACGATATTCAGTTCGGTGACCGCCGCAGATTGGATGACGATATTGCGCACGTCTTCGCGACGATAGCCGACGTACGAAATCCGAACATCGTAGTTCCCCTCGGGGATGCCAGGAATGGTGAATTCACCATTCGCCATAACGGTGCTGCCGATCTGCGTGCCGAGCAGAACGACCGATGCACCCACGGCGGGGCGTTGTTCGTCTTCGAAGAGGACTTTGCCACGGAGCGTGCCCAATTCTGCCGGGGCGCCCAAGAGCGATGCCAGCAGAAGAAGAGCTCCGAACATGAGTTTCTCCTGGAAACACAATGGAATCCGCGTGCGACAGGAAGCGGAATGCCGCCACCTCACGCGAGGAAATTGGTTTGTGCGTTGTCAGGAGATCGCAGGAGGCGCGCGAGGCGCCGAGGGAGAACCGGCAGGAGAATCTGGAAGCATCGCCCCCTGGTCGGGAACGGACGGGAGCGCGACGGATGCGGGAGTGGTGAAGCGCCCACCCTCATTCGCGAGGGGAGCAGAATGTGCGTCGTGAAGCGACGATGGGTCGACCATCGTCCAGGGTGCCGCGTCGGACGCCCCTCCCTGAATGGTCCGAACATTGACCTGGGACTCCGGGCGGCCCTTCGTCAAGCGCGTGCCAAGCTGCCAGACTCAGATGGCAAGCAGCCATGGATAGAAGATCAGGAACGAGAGGACCATCGGCGTTATGTAGGGACTGATCGAGAACATACGTCTCAAAATTATGGATCGATTGCTGCAGATGCAAGAACATGCGCTTCGAAGTCGATACACTTCGTCACA
>JBFYQI010000535.1:0-2711 GCA_041302875.1 Ignavibacteria bacterium | reverse complement strand
TCTCATACAACGGCGTCCGTCCCACTTTCTGCCGCTGAAAATCGCGCGACCCTGGATTCGATGTGAGCGCCAGCAGGAAGACTCCCTTTTCAGGATACTTCAGAAATGGATCGACGGAATCGAATCCCATGTACGGATTGACCGTCACGCAATCAAACCCCAGATCGTCGAACAACGCGCGGGCATATTGCGCCGCCGTGTTGCCAATGTCTCCCCGCTTTGCATCTCCGATCGTGATGACGCTCTTCGGAATCATCCGCACGGTCTCGCGAAGGATGCGCCATCCGGATTCCCCCATCGCTTCATAGAATGCGAGATTCGGTTTGTACGCGCACACGAGATCTTTCGTCGCATCGATGATCTCACGGTTGAACGCGAGCACCGGCTCGGGATCATGCTTGAGATGCGCGGGGATCTTGGATGCATCCACATCCAATCCGACGCAAAGCAACGACCGCGTCGCCTCCTGAACCGACCGAACTCTTTCCGTAAAACTCATGCTGCTTCCTTTCATTCCGCACTCCTCACTCCGAACTCCTCATTTGACAACCACCGAATACACGATCTCCCCTATGAGCATCAACAGAACAACCGCTCCAATCCATGCGAATCGCCGGTCCCGCTCTGCCGTGAATCCGGCGATGGCAGTGATGACGCGGATGATCGGTGTAAACATCAGGAGAACGAGCCCCAGATACATGAGGATGATCGGGTCGGCGGTGAGATTCCAGACGCGGTGAACGAGTTCGCCAAGGGACGGATTCTGCTCGGGTGCAGGATGCGTGAACGAATCCAATGCCGCCAGGATCAACCCGATGATCATCAATGAAGCGCTTCCCCACACGCCATAGCGTAGGACGCGGCTGCTCCAGCGTTCAACGGTCGCATCGGTCACAGGTTCATGCATAGCTCACTCAGAAGGATGAGGATGGACACGACATCAGCGCACATACAGCTGGATCGCGATCGCGAGCAGAACGAGGGCAAAGATCCAGGTCAACACATGACTCTTGATCTTGCGGCCCAGCCGGACTCCGACGATCGATCCTGTCAGCACGCCAAGTACCGCGGGCGATGCAATGTACGGGTCCATGTGTCCGGTCGCAAAATAGATGAACGCGCTCGCCGCCGCGGTCACGCCGATCATGAAATTGCTCGTCGCCGTTGCGGCTTTGATGGGCATCCCGGACAACATCGTCATTGCCGGCACCTTGAAGATCCCTCCGCCGACACCGAGCAGGCCGGAAACATTCCCCGCGACGAAACCGACGCCCATGACGGAGGGAATGCGCTTGACGGTGTACTTGACCTCCGCGCCGGTGGCATCGTCGATGAACGATCCCGGCAATGCGCCGTCCAGATGGACATGCTCAGACGTTCTGCGTTGACGGGCACGACGGATCATCAGAATCGAGACCACAAGGAGTAGAAAGGCGAAGAGTTTCTTGAGCACCGCTCCGGACAGGAGATTCGCCGTGATCCCGCCCAGCACCGCACCCAGCACGGTGGCGATCTCCAGCAGCATGCCCAGACGCATGTTGACGGTGTGCCGTTCAAGGTTCATCGCCGCTCCGGCACTCGACGTTGCGATCACAGCGACAATACTGGTCGCAATCGCCTGATGCATCGGCAGGTCGAACACGAGCACGAGGAACGGGATGAGGAAGACGCCGCCGCCGAGGCCGAGCAGCGCACCAATGCCGCCGGTGATGATCCCGCTGGCATAGAGGAGAAGCAATGACGTGTAGGTCACAGGATGGATTCCGGAAGAACGAGTGGGGTCATAGTACAGAAAAGTGCCGGGACAAGCAACGCACACGGTTCACTTCTTCGAACATTATTCGTATTTTGCTCCATCGGTTCACGAGCAGGTCTCGCGCGACAAGAGGGCTCGATCCATGATCACACGATATGAGATCATCAACAACCGCGTCACCGCGTCTGAGAATGCGGACGCTCCGATCATCGTCATGGTCGACCCGGATGAAGCGGAACGCAAGCTTCTTGTCGAGCAATTGAAGGTCGATGAACACACGCTCGCCTCCGCACTCGACCCGGACGAACTCCCCCGCCTCGAGTTCGAGCCGGACCACATCGCCATCATCTTCAAGCGCCCGAAGAATTACTCCGGCCGCCATCAATTGCTGTTCAAGGTCGCATCGACCGGCCTATTCCTGTTCAAGGACAGAATCTACATCGTTCTCGACCAGGAGATCACGCTGTTCGACGGGAAGGTGTTTCAGCGCGTTCAATCCCTTACCGACCTCGCGCTCAAGCTCGTCTCCCGTTCCATCTACCATTATCTCGAACACTTGAAGATCATCACCTTGATCTCGGACGAACTGGAGAAGAAGATCAACCAGTCGATGGAGAACAAGTACCTCATCAATCTGTTCACGCTCGAGAAAAGCCTCGTCTATTATCTCAACTCCATCAGCGCGAACGGCGTGCTCATCGGACGGTTGAAGATCAACGCGGCGAAGCTCGGACTGTCGCAGGAAGCGCAGGAATTCCTCGACGACATGAACATCGAGAACAATCAATGCTTTCGGATGGCGGAGATCCATTCGAACATTCTCGCCAGCCTCATGGATGCCCGCGCCTCGATCGTCGGGAACAATCTGAACGTGCTGATGAAGACGCTGAATCTCATCACCATCGGCATCATGGTGCCGACCTTCGTCGTCAGCGCCTTCTCGATGAACGTCGGC
>JBFYQI010000515.1:0-3207 GCA_041302875.1 Ignavibacteria bacterium | reverse complement strand
ACCGACTGTCGCTTTGAAGCGCTGCTGCCGTCGAATGATCGACCACGCGTTCCGCATTCCCGTTGACCATGCGATATCATCAAACAACACGATGGCATCGGGAGCGAGATGCGGAGCCAGCGTTTCAAGATACGCGAGCGTCGCATCGCCGTCGTGATGCCCGTCGACGAACGCAAGCTGGAAAGGACCATGTTCCCGGAGAACGCCGGGAAGCGTATCCTGAAATCGTCCTTCGACGACGACAATATTCTGCAATCCAAGGCGCTCCATATTCCGGGCCGCCTTGTCCACCAACGCCCCCGCTCCTTCAAGCGTGACGACTTTCCCGTTGCCGTTCAGGTTGCAGGCCGCACTGCAGTATGCGGTGGAGATGCCCAGAGATGTCCCCATTTCGAGAATCCCTTCGGGTCGAAACTCACGGACCAAATGAAAGAGAAGGCGACACCACAGCGGTCTTCCCGCCGACGTACGACAGATCTCCGAAACGGTGCGATGAATCGTCGTGCCGTCGGCAACCGTCCCTTGATTCACATCGCCAGCGCCAAAATCGGTGATCGTGAGGACTTCGCCGGCTTCGCAAAGGGCGCCGCGCAGATTTTCGATCTGTTCCACCCATGCCGCTTCCTCGGCAGAAACACGATTGGCAAGCGTTCTTGCGAACACGGATCCAACGCGCATGAGACTCGGGTCATTGGCGTTCGCGAATCGTCGGAGGGATGACCGCATCCTGCGGCGACCGATGGTCTCGAGGAGGTGCTGGATCAGTTTGTTGGTCATCGACGGATGGGGCATGCGTCAAGGTAGGCGAGGATTTCCTCGTAGTCAACGAATGGTCGACTCCGGGAGCGTTCGTTCCCGGAGCAGGCCAATAGTAGAATCCAACCTAGAGAAGGAGTATCTTTCAATATGCTACCCCATCTCCCACGGTGTTCCGCGCGATGACAAAGCGCCGAATCGTGAAACGACCACTTCCCGTCACGCCGACGGAAGCCATTCTCGAGAGCATCTCCGACGGCGTCTTTACGGTCGATCTCGGATGGCGCGTGACTTCCTTTAACCGGGCCGCCGAAGAGATCACGGGCGTCACCCGGAAGGAAGCGATCGGACGACGCTGCTCCGAAGTATTTCGATCCAATATGTGCGAGGCGGCGTGCGCCCTTCAGCAAACACTGAAGACGGGAAAACCGATCATCGGCAAGTCTGGATACATCATCACGGCGGAGGGGAGTCGCATTCCCATCAGCATTTCCACGGCGGTTCTCCGTGACGGTAACGGCCGCGTGATCGGCGGCGCAGAGACCTTTCGCGACCTCTCTGAGATCGAGGCGTTGCGGCAAGAACTTGAGGGGAGATTCCAGGTCGGCGATCTGACCAGCAGAAGTCCCCTCATGCAGCGGGTGTTCGAAGTCCTCCCAGCGATCGCGACTAGTCCCAGCACTGTGTTGGTCCTCGGAGACACGGGAACCGGCAAGGAACTCGTCGCGCGAACGATCCACTCGCTCAGCCCCCGCGCGCAGGGACCGTTCATCGCCGTCAATTGCGGCGCTCTCCCGGATGCGCTCCTCGAGTCGGAATTGTTCGGTTACAAAGCGGGGGCATTCACCGGTGCGAACAAAGACAAACCCGGTCGGTTCACGCTGGCCAGGGGGGGAACCATCTTTCTCGATGAGATCGGCGAGATCAGTCCCGCCCTTCAAGTACGATTGCTGCGCGTGTTGCAGGAGCGCACATATGAACCGCTGGGGGGAACACGTTCCGAAACGACCGACGCTCGGGTGATTGTCGCCACCAACAAAGACTTGACCGAACAAGTCCGACGCGGAATCTTCCGGGAAGATCTCTATTATCGCGTGAACGTTCTTCGCATCGAACTTCCCCCATTGCGCCGACGCAAAGAGGACCTGCCCCTCCTGGTGAATCAGTTCATCACGCGCTTCAATCGTTTGCAACAAAGAACCGTCCAAGGGATCGCCCCGGAAGCGCTGTCGATTCTCATGGCCCATGATTGGCCTGGAAATATCCGCGAATTGGAAAACGCCATCGAGCGTGCCTTCGTCGTTTGCAAGGACGGATTGATCACGATCACACACCTGCCGGGAGAATTGACAGCGCACGGAGGAGCGACACATGCGAATTCCCATATGCGCTCCGCTCACGACGTGCTTGACGCTCAAGCCATCCGTATCGCACTCGAGCACAACGCATTCAACCGCCTTGCTGCAGCGCGGGAACTTGGCATCCACAAAACCACGCTCTTCCGCAGGATGAAAAAGCTGAACATCTCCCTTCCAAAGATGGACGGTCGGACCCTCCGCAAGAAATTACAGTAGCATTGTCGCACCTTTTGTTCTGTTCCAAAGTAGCACCGCCGCTACCCTATTCCGTTCAACCGTACTGCTCAAACTCCCCTATCTGTTGTGTTGACAATCCGTTGTGGGTTTCTACGGAGGCAACGTCGCGCCTGGCACTGATCTTGCACTCAAATGGGGTGAACGACGAGGTGAGATGGAATGGCAAAAACAGCATTCGCTTCCTGGGACGATCGAATAGCCCCTGTCTTTGATACCGCGCAACAGATTCTCATTCTCGATTCGGAGTCCGGTGAGATCGCGAAGGAAACGCGGGAACCGTTGACGCAGGAGCTTCCCGTCCAGAGAACACTCCGGTTGGTAGAGCTGGGTGTGGAAACTCTCGTGTGCGGTGCGATCTCCAAACCGATACTCGGATTGGTTGAAGCATATGGGATTCGAGTTATTCCGTTCGTCGCGGGCGATGTGCGTGAAGTCATACAAGCCTGGCTCAGTGGCACCCTACAGCATGGCGCATTCGCGATGCCGGGGTGCTACGGGTATGGACGGCGTCGGTTCAAAGGACTGAAAAATACTCAACAGGAGGGAAATGCGATGAAACAACAAGGAACTGGAATGGGTGCGGGCGGAGGCAAAGGCCAAGGCGGCCAACGGCGAGGACGCATGGGAGGCTCGATGGCGGCAGGACCCGCAGGCTCTTGCGTATGCCCGAAGTGCGGGCAGCGAGAACCACATGAGCGTGGCGTGCCCTGCGCAAATCGCAAATGCCCGAAGTGCGGAAGCATCATGTCGCGAGAATAACACACAATCCCTTTGAAAGGAGCGTACGACAATGCCAAAAGGAGATCGAACAGGACCCATGGGAATGGGACCACGAAGCGGACGGGCAGGCGGATAC
>JBFYQI010000477.1:0-5513 GCA_041302875.1 Ignavibacteria bacterium | reverse complement strand
CTGGAATTTCGGCGTCGGGCCCTTGCGCGGCGATATCGGCGATTCGCGAGACCGCTGGGTGCAGGGTTCGCGCGAGCATGAACTCGATGCGCCTGGCTACTTCACGGTCGTCGTGCTCGATTCTGCCGGCGCACCGGTGCATCAGAATATCCTCGAGCATGTCGGTCAAGGCGTGACGGAAGGTGCGCGCCGCGAGGACATCATGTTCATTCAGGAAGTGGATCCTCCTGCCCGCTTCCGCGAGGTCATGGCGCACGAGCAACCGCGCCTCTCGTGGGACCAGGCGCGTGCCGCCGGCGGAGAAGGGGGAAGCAAATACGAACGTCGCCCCGAGTTCCTCGTCAGCGTGGGACCGTTGACCCTGTCTCCCTTCGGGTCGATCCGTTTGGTCTTTGCGGAGGTGATCGGCGAGATGGACCGCGCGAAGATCGTTCAAGGCGGCGTTGAGAATATCGACCTGCTGGCAACCGCATCCCGCGATTCGATGCTCGCACATGTGCGAACCGCACGACAGCTGTATCAGAACTTCTACATCCCGTCGTATCATCCCCCCGCAACGCCGACAAACGGCGAAAACAGCCTGAGGTTGACGACCGCTCCGGGCGAGATCATGATCGAATGGACTCCGGTTCCGGAGACGTATCGCGATCCGATCAAGGGAACGAACGACCTGGCCGGATACAAGGTCTACCGCTCCAGCTATTTCACCATCGGCCCATGGACTCATGTTGCCACCATCCCCAAGGAGTCGTTGGAAGTCGTGGACGGTCTCGCGCGGTATGTCGATCGGGGATTGCCGTACGGCGTCGGCAGCTACTACTGTGTCACGAGTTTCGATACGGACGGCTACGAAAGCGGAAAGGTCAACAACAACCGATTTCCGGTCTATCCGTTGCGGCCGGACAACAAGGAGTTCCCGAAGAACGTCTTCGTCGTCCCGAATCCGTTTCGTCAACACAGCCGGCTTACCGGCCAGGGGGAACAGTACCGAATGGAATTTATCGGCATCCCGGGCAAGTGCAACATCAAGATCTACACGCTGACCGGCGACGTCGTTCAGGAGATCCATCATGATGACGGGAGCGGTTCGGTCGCGTGGGGAAGCGTCACCAAGCTCGACTACCAGCTCAACAAGTGGATGCTCGGCGTCGCGCCGGGGATCTATCTGTTCCGTGTGGAGTCCCTCGTCCCCGGACAAGAAGGGGAGACGTTCATCGGCAAATTCGCGATCGTGAAATAGGAGCCGGCCAGACATGCGACAGACACCATTCCTCTTCCGGTTCGTTGCGATGCTGATGCTTCTTGCGGGGAGCATCGCTGACGCTCCCGCACAAACGGGCATCCCGCCGTACGAGATCGAACGCGTGGGACAATCCGGGTGGCAATTCCTCAAGATCCATCCCGATGCGAGACAGGCGGCAATGGGGAATGCGTTCACGGCGCTTTCCGGGTCCGATGCGAATTCGGTGTTCGGGAATCCGGCCGCGCTGGCCGGCGTTCGTGCGACCGACGTCCAACTGAACACGGTCTCCTGGGTCGCGGACATCCAGCACCAATCGTTGTCCGTTGCACACAGCCTGGGAGACCTCGGCGTGGTGGCGCTCAGCGTGGCGTTCCTGGACTACGGCGACATCCCCGAAACGATGAACAGCCCGATCGCCGGCGAGACGCGCACGGAAGCATTCGTCACCGGGAACACATTCAGTGCGAACGACCTCGCGCTCGGTCTGACGTATGCGCGCAATATCACAACCAATCTGTCCGTGGGCGGATCGATACGGTACGTCCGCGAATCCATCGCTGAGTTGTCGATGTCGAACTGGGCCCTCGACTTCGGCACGCTGTATCACACGGGATTCCGTACGCTCCGCATCGCCGTTGCCGCCCGGAATTTCGGTCCGGATTCCCGACTTGCCGGTTGGAGCGAGGAGTACCAGGCGGAAGCCTACGACGTCCGCATGCCGCTCGATTTCCGCGTGGGCATCGCCATCGATGTTCTCGAAGGGACCGAGAATCCCCACCTGCTCACCCTCGCAGTGGACGGCGATCATCCCAACGACGGTTCGGAGAAGGCGCACATTGGCCTCGAGTACACGTTCGATCGTCAGTTTTCGGTTCGGGGGGGATACAAGATGAACTATGACGAGCAGGGATTGACCTTCGGCGCCGGCGTTGCGTACACGATGGGCGGCATCGCGCTCCGTGCGAATTACGCGTATGTCGATTTCGGAGAATTGCTGCATGTTCACATGTTCTCCCTCGGGATCGCGCTGTGAGGATCGGTCGTTCTGCTCCCGGCGTTTCGATGCTTGCGCTGGCACTGTTCGGACTTGTCGCAAGCTGTTCGACTCCCGAGGACACCGTTCCCCCCATTGTTCAGGAAGCCGTCTATGACCAGGGCCCGCTCGACTATCTGGTCTTTCTGCCTCGCGAACAGAAGGCCGTGGTGAACGGGAAATATCCGATGATCCTGTCGCTGAGCGGCATCGGCGAACGGGGGAACACCCTGCAGACGCTCAAGCGGGATGGATTGCCGAAGATCCTCGACGGTTTCAATTCGTTTCCGTTCATCGTCATTTCGCCGCAATGCCCCGCCTCGACGGAATGGTACTATGACCGGACCGATACGCTCGTCATGAAGTTGTTGGACATCGTTCTCGCACGCTATCCCGTTGACACGAACCGGATCTATGTCACAGGGTACAGCATGGGTGGGATCGGAACCTGGGATCTTGCGATCCGCAATCCGAATCGGTTCGCCGCCATCGCACCGATTGCCGCGCGGCGTGAAGGGGGATGGGATCCATGTCCGATGAAGGACGTACCCGTTTGGGCGTTTCACGGGGAGGTGGACGATGTCGTGCAATTGTACAAAGGACAAGATATCATCGATGCGTTTCGGGCGTGCGGTGGTGAAGCGACATTCACCATTTATCCCGGCGTCGGTCATGATTCATGGACCCGAACCTACAGTAACCCTGAACTCTATAATTGGATGCTCCGACAGAGCCGTCCCTTATGACACAGCGAGTCGTTGTCGTCGGCAGTTACAACGCTGACATGATCATCAAAGCCGGGCGCATCCCGCGCCCCGGAGAGACCGTCATCGGCGGAACGTTTCACACCGGTCCGGGCGGAAAAGGAGCGAACCAGGCGGTCGCCGCTGTCCGGGCGGGTGCATCCGTCCATTTTGTCGGCCGGTTGGGCGCGGACACCCTCGGCGCCGAAGCTCTTCAAAAATTGAAAACTGAGGGAGTCGGCACCGAGCACGTCGTCCTTGACTCGGCGGTTCCCACAGGGACCGCATGGATCATCGTTGATGATTCAGGAGAGAACAGCATCGTCGTTGCGTCGGGGGCAAACGCCGCCCTGACGCCGCACGATGTCTCGAGTGCAGAGCATGTGATCGCCCAGGCGGACGTGTTGCTGCTCCAGCTGGAATCCCCATTGCCGGCGATCGAGCGGGCGATCGAGATCGCCACGGAGAACGACGTGCGCATCATGCTGAATCCTGCCCCCGCGATGCGATTGCCGGAAGGAGTTCTCTCGCAGGTGTCGGTCATCACGCCAAACGAGATCGAGGCGGAAATGCTGACGGGCGTCAAGGTCGCGGGAGAGGCGAATCTTCAGGCGGCGGCGGACGCGCTCCATCGGTTCGGCATCGGCACCGTCATCATCACCCTGGGGGCGAACGGTGTGTTCGTCTCGGAAAAGACCGGGGCGTTCGCGTATCCGGCGTTTTCCGTGACCGCGATCGACACCACTGCGGCGGGAGACGTGTTCAATGGATGCCTGGCGGCATTTCTGGACGGAACGCGCTCGATCCGGGAAGCCGTGCGTATATCCGCCGCCGCCGCCGCGCTTTCCGTGACGAAGCTCGGCGCGCAGGAATCGGCACCGTGCCGGACGGCCATCGAAGAGTTCTTGCTCGCACACCCCGAACCGGAGGGGATCAGTTTGTAATTCGGTATCAGCAGCACCGTTCACAATTCCACTACAGCATGGAGGTCCCAATGTACCAACACAGACCATGGTTTCGCGTGCTGTTTGCGGTCATCGCCGTCGCGCTCGTTGCGGGACTGGTAATGGCGCAGACATCACTCAATCTCACGCGCGTCGGGAACTTCGGGAAGGGCGAAGGCGATGTTCGCTCGGTGTTCGCCGCGGGTTCGCTCGTGTACTACTCCATCGGAAACAAGGTGCAGATCGCAAGCTTCTCGAATCCGGCGTCCCCCGTGAAGGTCGGATCGATCGAAGTCGCGGATCGGATCGAATACATGGTCCGCACGTCGATCCTCAGCACTCAATACCTCGTCGTCTCGGCCGGGCCGAAGGTCTATGTCATCAACGTGCAAACGCCGACGGCACCGACGATCACCTCCACCATCACGGTCGGCAGCACATGCGAAGGCGTTGCGACGAGCGGCACGTATGCGTACATCGCCGGCGGCGGGATGGGATTGCATATCTATAACCTCTCCACACCCGCGTCTCCGGCCTTCGTTGCCTCGATCGACTCGCTCGAGTATTGCGAAAGCGTCGTGATCTCGGCCCCGTACGCCTATGTTGCTGCGGGAAGCAGAAGCTTCATCGTTGATATCACCACGCCGGCAAGCCCGGTCACGGTCGGCCGCACTGAGGGATACGGCGGATACCATCAGTTCATGAATGTCCGCAGTGGGTATGCCTACATTTGCGATTACGATGCCGGTCTGCAGGTGGTGAATGTCAATGTTCCCGCGTCGCCGGTCAACGTCACGACGATGCCGACGGGGTATCGGACCGCCATGATCCATTTCGACGGCAACTATGGTTATGTTGCCAATGGCGATTCAGGGATGCGGATCATCAATGTGAGCGCACCCGCGGCGCCGACGAATGTCAGTCTGTTTGACACGCCGAGCCGTTCGATGGCAGTGTCGTATGGCGCTATCTCCATCGGCGGAACGCCCACAGGCCATATCTTCAATGCGGACATGGCCGGCGGTATGCGTGCGATCAATGTTTCCAACGTCAACACGCCGACTGAATCGGGCTTCCTTCCGGTTATTGCATCCGCGGGTGGAACAGCCTATGGCGTCTTCTATGCAAATGGCAAGGCGTATGTACCGACGGGATCGATCGGTTTGCGGATCCTCGACGTTTCGACCCCCTCTTCGCCGGCGTTGCTTGGAACGATCGGTTCGATGGGCGATGCCCGTGGCGTCGTCGTGAGCGGCAACTATGCGTACGTGGCCGCGCGTGACTCGGGCGTTCGGGTGATCGACGTCTCGAATCCGGCATCTCCTTCGGCTGTCACCGTCGTCAGAACGCCGCGAGCCCGCGGGATCGCGATCAGCGGCAACTACGTCTATGTCGCCGCAAGCGACAGCGGGATCGCCATTCTGGATATCACCACGCCAGCCGCGCCGGTCTGGATCAAGTCTCTGCCGGCGCTGTATGGTGAAAACGTCGCCGCCAGCGGTAATATCGTGGGCGTGACCGATTACGGAAAGCTCCAGTTCTACGATGTC
>JBFYQI010000470.1:0-3884 GCA_041302875.1 Ignavibacteria bacterium | reverse complement strand
CATTCGTCGAGAACAGCTCGGTCTGGAAGGCATCGGAGAGGGACGCTGCCTCTTCCTTGGAAATACCGCCCCGGGCATCGAAATCGAGGACGGCGACCGTGGGCTTCTTCGGCTGAGTCGGCCGCTGCTGGGACACAAGGGTGACGGGAAGCAGAAGCAGGGAGGACAGCATCAAACGGCATACGACGGAGTACATGGTCATTCCTTTCTGGGCAGGAATGGGCGATCGTGAGGAAAAATATAGATACTGTCGTTGGAATGTTGGAAAAAGAGGCGTTGAAAGCAAGGACGCCGATCACACGGAAAAAAGCGCTTGACATCCTCGAAGAATTCCGTACCTTATGTACCAATAGTTACGCGCTTAGGGATATACGTAACAATAGTTACATCACGGCGTCCCCATGCCATCCTCACCAAGTCTCGTCGATCTGTTTCTTTCCCTCGTCCGAGTTGACAGCATCTCGCTCGCCGAGCGTCCCATCGCCGACACGATCACGGCTCTTCTCCGCCAGGCAGGGATCCGTGTCCATGAAGATGATTCCGCCGCACGGCTCGGCGGAACCGCCGGAAATCTCTTCTGCTTCCCCCCCGGCTTTCGGAACGACCTCCCCGCCATCGTCCTGACCGCACATCTCGACACGGTCAAGCCGACCGCACGCGTCAACCCCATCGTCGAATCAACCTTGATCCGGTCCGACGGCACGACCATCCTCGGAGGCGATGACCGGGCGGGATGCGCGGTGTTGATTCGCCTCCTCCTTGATATCACTGAACAATCCCTCTCTCATAAGAACTTCTTCGTGCTGTTCACCGTCGGTGAAGAGACCGGGCTCTTCGGTGCCGGCACCGCCGACTTGTCTCAATATCAGACAACGGGTGCGTACGTCTTCGATTGTTCCAAGCGACCGGGAACCTACATCCGGGAGGCCGTCGGGCTCTCCACATTCACGGCGACCTTCATCGGGAAGACTGCACACTCCGGCGTTGCACCCGAGGAGGGCATCAGCGCCATCCAGCTCGCCAGCGCCGCGATCAGCAACCTCGAGCTTGGCCGTATCGATGCCGATACAACCGCCAACGTCGGCACCATTCACGGCGGGGAGGCACTGAACGCCATTCCGGAGCGGGTCACGATCGAAGGAGAGGTGCGTGCGTTCTCTCCCCAGCGCATCAGCGAACGCCTGACCATCATCGAAAACACCCTGCGCCGTTCCATCGATTCCCGAGGCTCGGTACAGTTCAGCCAGAAGACCGATTTCGCGCCGTATGTCCATGCTGCCGATTCGCCGCTCGTCACCGCGCTCGAACGCGCGATGCACACCGCCGGAATTGAGCCCCACCCCATCCGGTATACTGGCGGAAGCGATGCAAACAAGTACAATGCGAAGGGGACTCCGGCCGTCAATCTTGGCATCGGCGCACAGAAGCCGCATTCGAACGAGGAGTTCATCCTGATCGACGACCTCGCGCGTTCCCATGCATTGGCAACGGCTCTCGTCCGCTCCTGAACGCGCCGGCGTTCTGTCACGCATCATCCGCTCACTCACGCAGATCGAAATGAACACATCCTTCAACACGCTTGTGATGATCTTCGCCGTCGTCGTCCTCGTTGCACTCGCAACGTGGATCGTCCAGGGGGGAGAATACACCAGGGAAGTGCGCAACGGAAAGACCCTCGTGATCCCGGGGTCGTACACGCCGCTTCCCAGTCAGCCCCAGGGATTAGGAGCGCTCCTGGTCTCGCCCGTGAAGGGATTCATCCAAGCGGCTCAAATCATCGCGTTCTTGTTCATCATCGGGGGGGCATTCATGGTGATCCAGGAAACCGGTGCGATCGCCGTGTCGGTCCAGCACCTTGCGCATACCTTCTCCCGCAAACCGCATCTTCAGAAATTCTTCATTCCTGTCACCATGACGCTTTTCTCGGTCGCCGGCGCGGTCTTCGGCATGGCGGAATCCGGAATGCCGTTCGTCCTGGTGTTCATCCCGCTTGCCCTGTCCCTTGGATACGACTCCATCACCGGAACTTCGATCCCCTTTCTCGGTGCGGCGGCCGGATTCGCGGGTGCGATCCTCAATCCCTTCACAGTCGGGATCGCACAGAGCATCTCCGAACTTGAACTCTATTCCGGTCTCGAGTACCGGCTCGTCATCTGGGTGATCAGCACCGCGGTGATGATCACATTCGTCATGTGGCACGCGCAACGCGTCCGGCGGGACCCGCGCCTGAGTCCCGTGTTCGAACTCGATCAATCGCGACGGGCAACGCTTCATCTCGACAACAGCACACCCGCTGTGTTCACGCGCGCACACCGGCTTGTGCTCCTGGCGTTTGGCGCGGCGATGGTGTTCCTTGTCTATGGCGTGCTGGCGTACGGATGGTACATCAACGAGATCGCCGCGCTGTTCCTCGGTGTTGGACTTCTCTGCGGCGTCCTGGGGAAACTGACCGCCACCCAGATCACGGACAGCCTGAAGAAGGGCGCCCAAGGGATGGTCGGCGTTGCGCTCATCATCGCGTGCGCACGGGCCATTCTCGTCGTTGCAAACGACGGGAAGATCCTCGACGCAATGCTGTATTCCCTGTCCGGGCTGGTCGAAGGAACTCACCCCATCATTGCAGCGCAGGCGATGTTCGTGACGCAATGCATCATCAACTTCTTCGTACATTCCGGGTCTGGCCAGGCCGCATTAACGATGCCGATCATGGCGCCGTTGGCCGATGCCGTCGGCATTACGCGTCAGACCGCGGTGCTCGCATTCCAATTCGGCGAGGGATGGATCAATCCCATCCTGCCGACCTCGGGCGTGACGATGGGCGTGCTCGGCATGGCACAGATATCGTGGGAAAAGTGGTTCCGCTGGATGCTTCCCATCCAAGCCGTCTTCTTTGCACTCGCCTTCGTCCTCCTGGCGATCGCCGTGGTCATCAATTATCAATAGGCTTGTTCCGACGCAGGAGTCATCGTGAAGACAGCGGTCTCTTCTTCGAGTCATCTTTCGGTTCAAAAGGCACTGCACCGCAAGATCCTCGACACCTTTCAGGACCTTCCCGCCAACCAGCAGAAGGTTGCCAACTACATCCTGAATCAGCCGAACGAGTTGGCATTTCTCACGACCGATCTGCTTGCGCGGAAACTGAGCGTGAGCAAGCCGACCATCGTTCGCTTTGCGCGGAGTCTTGGCTATGAAGGATTCGCCGACCTTCAGAAAGAATGCCTCGGCGCTTTGCAGGCAGACCTCTCGAATGTGAATAAGTACATGGGGGAACTCAAGCGGCAGACGCAGAACGAGGCGTTGACGCGCGTGGTCGAGGCGGAACTGCGGAACATCGACGAAACGCTGAATCATTTCGACCGGACCGTGTTCAACGACGTGGTCTCGCTGCTGCTGCGCGCGAAGCATGTCTACACGATGGGCATCGGTGTCTCATCGCTCTTGTCGCAGTTCTTCGCGTATGAACTGAATCAGGTCGCCGTTCATGCGCGCTCCGTCTCGTCCGGTCCCACCCGATTCGTCGAATTGCTCGGACTTGCGCATAAGGGTGATGTGGTTGTCGCCTTTTCCTTCCCCCCGTACTCCCGCGAAACAGTCGAAGCGGCCAAATTTGCGCGCGAGCGAGGCGCCGAGGTCATCGCCATCACCGACATCCGTTCATCGCCGATCACATTCCACGCGTCCCAGGTGATCGTCGGACGCACGAAGAACATGCTCTACACGAATTCCGTCGCAGCGATCACCATTCTTATCAACGCCATCGTGACGGAGATCGCCCTGAAGAACAAGAAGGCGATCACACCGACCATTGAAGCCATCTCGCGCGCCATGCGCGACACCGACCAGTATCTTCCGTAGCCCAGCCAGGAGGCCGTCTCATGAGGACC
>JBFYQI010000460.1:0-13618 GCA_041302875.1 Ignavibacteria bacterium | reverse complement strand
TTCGGAGGTGGTCGTTCCCCAGAAGGATCGAGCCGTGCTGAAGGACGACATCTCCACCATCGGATGCCGCATAGCGCCGCTGTGCGCTCCCGACGAGCTTGCGGCCTTGATGTTTGATCTCGTATCGCGCGGAACTCGAGAAGCAGGCAACCGCCGATGCGGTCTTGTAGAGCGAGGGAAAATGAGGCTGCGCCTTCTCGATCGCAACGTCGGCGCCGAGACGCCGGAGCCCCTGAAGCAATCCCTTGCTGATGTCGTCGTACACCGCGAGGATGTTGCGGTCCCGGACATGCATGACAACGCTGTACGTCACTTCGTCACTGTGCAGAATCGCGCGACCGCCGGTGGGACGCCGAACCACATCGATGCCTTCAGACCGGGCCCGGTCCGCGTCAATCTCCTCCATCGATTGATTCCAGCCCAGGGAGATCGCAGAAGGATTCCATCCGTACACGCGCAGCGTCGGCATTCCGTTCCCCCCGGCGAGATCATGCGCCAAGGCTTCATCATGAGCCATATTGAAAACACCGGGACGATGCCCGGTGTCTTCGAACCGCCAGGAATATTGGGCCGCGTCGCTCACCGGTGTGTGTGCGCCGGAATGATGCCGCGTTTGCTCTTCGCGATGAAGTCGAGGATCGTCTTTACCTCCGGGATCAACTCCACCTCCGCCTTGATGCGCTCGACCGCCTGGGACACGTTCAGGTTCGACTGATACAGCAGCATGTACGTCTTGTCAATAAGCGCGATCGTCTCCGGCTTGAATCCGCGGCGGCGAAGGCCGACGGAGTTCAGTCCTTCGAACGACATCGGCTCCCGTCCTGCGCGAACGTACGGAGGGACATCCTTCGTCACGCGATACCCGCCGCCGATCATGGCATGCTCGCCCAGGTGCGTGAATTGATGCACAGGAGTCAATCCGCCGATGATGACGGAGTTCCCCATGTGCACATGCCCGCCCAGTGCGGCGCTGTTCGCCATGATGCAGTTGTCGCCGACGCGGCAATCGTGCGCGACGTGTGTGTTCGCCATGAAGAGGCAGTTGCTCCCGATGATCGTTTCGCCAGTCTCCTGCGTCCCGCGATTCAAGGTGACATACTCGCGGATGTCGCACCGGTCGCCAACGGTAAGGGTCGTCTTCTCGCCCTTGTACTTCAGGTCCTGCGGAGCGCCGCCGATCGAGGCGAACGGGGCGATGCGGCACTCCCGTCCGAGCGTCGTCCATCGATTGACGATGGCATGCGCACCGACGATGGTCCCGTCACCGACGACGGTATCCGCTTCGACGACGGCGAACGGACCGATGGTCACGTTCTCGCCGAGATGAGCATTGGAATGGACAGCTGCGCGGGGATCGATATTCACAGACATACGGACTCGCTTTGTTCTGGTGGAGAGAAAGACCGGTGAACGGTCAGTCGGCGGTCTTGGCTTTGCCTTCTTCCCGGTCGACGATGGCGGCGGTGAACTCGCCTTCTGCAACCAGGTTGCCTTCGACGAAGGCCTCGCCGCGGATCGTGATCAGCTTTGTTCGGCGGTGGAGCATCTTCACCTCCATCACGAGCTGGTCGCCGGGGACGACCGGACGGCGGAACTTCACATTGTTCATCGACATGAAGAAGACGAGCTTGTTCCCCGGATTCTCGATGCCGTTCAGGAGCAGTACGCCTCCCGCCTGTGCCATCGCTTCGATGATGAGCACGCCGGGCATCACGGGCTGTCCGGGAAAATGCCCCGCGAAGAAGGGCTCGTTCATCGTGACATTCTTGATGCCGACGACCCGTTCGTCCATCTGGAACTCGACGATCTTGTCGACCAGCAGGAACGGATAGCGGTGCGGCAGGATGCGCTGGATGGCGTTGACGTCGAACACGACGCCCGACTTCTTCTCATGCTGGTACTTCTTGACCAGCTTCTTCTGCTGATGCAGTTTGCGCACCTTGCGGGCGAATTCAACGTTCGCGGCATGTCCCGGACGCGCGGCCAGGATCTGCGCTTTCAACGGTGCGCCGATGAGCGCGAGATCGCCGACCATGTCGAGCAGCTTGTGGCGGGCGGGCTCGTTCCGATAATGCAGGGTGTTGTCGTTGAGCACCCCGGTCGAGCCGAGAATGACCGAGTGATCGATCCCCAGCTTGTACGTCAGCTTCTTGATCTCATCCTGCTTCAGCTCGCGGTCGACGATGACGATGGCGTTGTCGAGATTACCACCGCGGATCAATCCCTGATCGTGCAGCATTTCGACCTCGTGGAGGAAGCAGAAGGTCCGCGCGGATGCGAATTCGTCCGCGAACTCCTTCTCCAGGCTGAACAAGCCGGTGTGCTGCGTCCCGAGCGCCGGATTGTTGTAGTCGATCATGACGGAAATGCGGAAATCGTCGAGCGGCATCGCGACGATCTGAACGCCGCGCGCATCGTCCTTGTAGTCGATGAGCTGGTCGATGACGATGAAGTCCTTCGGCGCGTCCTGCATCTCGAGTTCCGCTTGCCGCAGCAGATCGACGAACGGCTTCGCACTGCCGTCGGCGATGGGGGGCTCGACGTTGTCCAACTCGATGATGATGTTGTCGATCTCCAGCCCCGCAACCGCGGCAAGCACGTGCTCGATCGTGTGGACGCGGGCGTCGCCGATGCCGAGCGTCGTGTTCCGCTTCATCTCGACGACATGATCGACGTCGGCCGGGATCTCCGGCTGGCCGTCCATATCGACGCGGCGGAACCGGATGCCGAAATGCTCCGGGGCCGGCTTGAAGGTCATGGTGGTGGTGACGCCGGTGTGCAGGCCCACACCCGAGATGGACACCGGCTTCTTGATCGTCATTTGTTGAACAAGCATGGTCGCTTCCTCTGCACGTCGTGCGGCGCTCGGCCGCTACGATCGATTCATGGCCTTCTTCAATTCTTCGATGGCGCGTCGCGCCTCTTGCAGCTCCCGCATGGTGTCCGGGAGCATGCGGATCGCCGCTTCCAGCCGTTGCGCATGCCGGGCTTCTTTCGCCGGGTACCCGAAGTAGGCTTTCCCGGGTTCCGTGATCGATTTCGGAATTCCCGACTGCGCCATGATGATGGTGCGGTCCGCGATCTCCAGATGTCCGGCAATGCCGACCTGTCCGCCAATCATGCAGTGCGCGCCGATCTTCGTGCTGCCGCTGACGCCGGTCTGTGCCGCGATGACCGTGTGCGCGCCGACCACGCAGTTGTGCGCGATCTGCACGAGGTTGTCCAGCTTTGCGCCCTGCTCGATCCGCGTCTCGCCCATCGTCGCTCGATCGATCGTGGTGTTGGCCCCGATCTCAACGTCATCCTCGATCGCCACAATGCCGAGTTGCGGGATCTTCTCGTACGTCCCGTCCTGCTTCGGCGCGAAGCCGAATCCATCCGACCCGATGACACACCCGGAATGGAGAATGACGCGGTCGCCGATCCGGCACTGATGATACACGGAAACATTGGGGTACAACAGGCAGTCATTGCCGATCACGGCGTGCGGACCGACGACAACGTTCGCCGCAAGGCGCGTACGATCACCGATCACGGCGCCATCACCGATGTGAACGCCTGGACCAAGAGCAACATCGGCACCGAGCCTGGCCGTTGACGCGACATGCGCCGTTGGATCGACGGCAACCGGGAACGGATCGACGACAGGGGTCAGACGCTTCAACAGATGCAGGAAGGAGACGTAAGGATCGTCAACCTTGATATAGGCGATGGGCGTGGTCCGCTCGACGCCGGTGACATCCAAGGACCGCGCCACCAAAACCGCGGTCGCCTGTGTCGTCGCAAGGTGCTTCTGATACTTTGGATTGGCCAGAAAGGAGCAATCGCCCGCCTGCGCCTCTTCGATCTTGGCGACACGGACGATGTGCGAGGTGAGGACAGTATCGGGACCGACGGCTTCCCCGCCGAGCCATGCGGCGATCTCTCGGACGGTCACGGGATCACTTCCCCGTCGGCGCGACGACCTTGAGGTGATCGACGATCTTTTGCGTGAGGTCGTACTTTTCGTTCGCGTACATCAGCAGAATCTCTCCGCTCTTGTCGAACACGTAATCATACCCCTCTTCCTGCGCGACCTCCTGCACGGCCTTGAAGATCCGGTCTTGCACCGGTTTCATCAGCTCGTTCTGCTTCTGGAAGAGCTCGCCGTTCTGTCCGAACTTCTGGGTTCGAACGTCGACGATCTTCTGGTCGAGGTCGCGGAGTTCCTTTTCGGCATCCGCCCGGCGCTGGTCGGTCATGATCAGCTTCCGCTTGTCGTACTCGTCGAACTTCCTCTTCCAGTCATCTTGCATCCGCGTCAGGTCCGATTGCCAGTCGGCCACGAGCTGGTCGAGCTGCTTTTGCGCGTCCTGCGCATCGGGCATTTGCTTCAGCACGGCGTCCGAGCTGAAGTAGGCGATCTTCACTTGCGCCGCACCCGGGACGACGAGGGCAACCATCAGGGCCAAAACGAACAACGACACGATCTTCATGGAACGTCACTCCTTGGGGTCAGGAACGGCAACGGCCCGCCCGAGGGCAGGCCGCCGCGTGTACGGCTTACTTGGTCGCACCGCCCGTGCCGCGCTTCAAGCGGTCGATCACTTTGTAGGTCAGGTCGAACTTGTCGTCGGCGTACAGCAGGTTGGTCGCCGTTTCGAGTTTGTCAAACACGTAGTTAAAGCCATCCGCCTTCGCTGTCTGCTTGATCGCTTCCAGCACGCGGTCCTGGATCGGCTGGAATTTCTTCTCGCGCAACTTCACCGCTTCCCCTTCCCGCGTATCGAACTTCTGCTGCTGGTATAAGCGGGCGCGTTCCTGCATTTCGGTGAGCTGGCGTTCCCGATCCTGCTTCGCCTTCGGGTCCATCATCGCCTGTTTCTTCTGATAATCCTCGACGCCGTCGGAGATCTCCTTCGCCATCTTCTCAAGCTCGTCCTGCCACGACTTGACGGTCGCTTCGAGCTCTCTGCGAACCTGCTGCGCTTCCGGCAGTTCGCGGAGAATGGTCTCCGAATTGACAAACGCGATCTTGGCTGTCTGCGCCTGCGCGAACACCGTCTGTGCGGCGAACGCGACAACCACGAGAAGGAGAAGCATCAATTTCTTCACGGTACCCTCAGTTAGATTTGTGTTGTGTACGGTTCGTTCAATCAACAATCGTCAATCGACAATCAATCATGCTCAGAAGGATTTTCCGAATTGGAAGTGGAATTTCCATCCCGGAGGCGCACTGCCGGGCACGGCCGCATCGAAGCCGTATCCGTAATCGAACCCGATCAGCCCGATCGGATTGATGAGCAATCGAATGCCAAGGCCCGCCGAGCGGCGCAGGTCGAGCGGGTCCATGACCGTGTGGTCGAGCCACACATTGCCCGCCTCCGCAAATGCCAGCGTGTAGATAGGGATCGGATTGATCGCCAGCGCAAACCGCAATTCCGCCGTGTGCTTCAACATGGCCTTCCCGCCCAGCCGTCCTTCTGCCGGACCGATGGTCCGATCCTCATACCCGCGGAGCGGCGTGACAAAGAACTGACCAAGCCCCGTTCCGCCCATGTAGAACAGATCCTGGTATGGAATGTACGCATTCTTCTCGAATCCGAACACCATGCCGACCTGGCTTGAGACCATGAACGTGAATCGCGAGGAATTCATGATCGGCACGAACCAGTCTGCATTGAACACATGCTTGTGATAGCGGGCGGTACCGGGGAAGATGGGACCGCCGTTGACCTCCGTCGAGAGCGCGAAGCTCGAACCACGCGACGGGAAGATGGGGCTGTCGGTGCTGTTCCGGGAGATCACCTGCGTCACGCCGAACTGCGTCGACTTCCCCTCATAGATGTAGTCATACAGCGACGAGGTCCCGCTGAACGGATAATACTCGTTCTGCTGGAAGCGGACCGTCCAGTCGCCGCGGAAATAGATGTCCGGCCATTTGAACCGCCGGCCGATGCGGATCGATGCGCCCCGATAGCGGAGGTCTGCGTAGTATGCCTGGCGCGTATCATAGATGTTGAAGCCGAACAGGGTCGGCGTATCGAACATCCACGGTTCCTGGAACCCGATGGAGAACGTGCGATAGTAGTTGCTCACGCCGAATTGCCAGTCGAACGTAAGGACCTGGCCGCCGCCGCCCTTCAGCGGCTCGCTCAAGGAGAAGTTGTTGAAAGCCAATCCCAGACCGCCGTTGAATCCGAAGGCGCCGCTGTAGCCGACCGACATGTTGAACGTGTCGCTCGACTTTTCTTCCACATCGTATTCCAGGTCGACCGTCTTGTCGTCCACGGGACGCACATCGGGCTTCACTTTTTCCGGATTAAAGTAGTTCAACTGAGACAACTGCCGGACGCTCCGAATGATAAGCTGCCGGCTGAAAAAATCCCCCGGCTTCGTGAAGAGCTCGCGGCGAATGACCTTCTCGTATGTCTTCGTGTTTCCGGAGATCAGCACGCGTCCGATGCGGAACTGATTTCCTTCACGCACATGGAACACGATATCGAGGCTGTCCCCCGGGACGACCCGTTCTTCGGGTTCGATGCGAACATAGAGGTACCCATTATCCGAATACAGCGATGAGACATCGGTCTCCGCTTCGTTCCGGAACAGGTTCTGCTGGAACTTCTCCTGGTCGAACACATCACCCTTGAGGAAGCCAAGCCGGGCGGTCAGGAGCTCCGCCGGGTAGACCGTATTCCCTTCCCACGTGATGTCGCGGATGCGGTATTGCGGACCCTCGTAGACGTACAGGTCGAGCGACATGTACTTCTTGCTTGCGTCGAACGAGATCGAATCGGAGAGGATCTCGGCATCGCGAAATCCGTTCTTGCGGTAGAAGCCGAGAATGAGGTCCTTGTCTTCCGCGTATTTCTTCTTGTCGAATTTGTTGGACGCCCAGAACTTCCACCATGCCCGCTCCGACGTCTCTTTCATCTCGCCGCGCAGATCGCCGTCGTCGTAGACCGAATTGCCGTGGAAGCGGATGGCGTCCACCTTCACCTGCGGGCCTTCATCGATGTCGATCGCGAGCACGACGCGCGAGGTTGTGTCGCTGACGGACACGAGCCTCGGTGCGATCGAGGCATTCAGATACCCCTCGGTTTCGTATTCGCGTTTGAGCGTGCGCACGACGGCCGAGAGGTCATAGGCTGTCACGATCTGTCCGCGGATCAGGCCGACCTTCTTCTGAATGTCTTCGTCGCTGAACTCGTCGTTCCCTTTGGACTCGACGCGCTCGAGGCGTGCGTTCTCCTTCACACGAATCAGCAGAAAGACGCCGTCCTGCGTCCGGTTCTCGATCAGGATCTGGATATCGCTGAACAGGCGGAGATTGTATAATCTCTGGATGGCCTGGCGCGCCTGCTCACCGGGGATGGAGATCTCATCACCGACCTTCAATCCTGTATTCGCGATGATGGCGGAGGGGTCGCCGCTCCGGTTCCCCTCCACGGAGATCCCGAGAATGCGGTACACATCAGGGGTTGGCTGGGCAGGCGAATGGCGTGCGACGACCAGGAGCAGGGCGGCCAACGAAAGGACGATCTTACTTCGCAACTCGAGTCTCATGCTTCTCCGATTGCTTCCCGGCGGTCTTGCCGGTCTTTATCTGTTCGCTGACCATCCCGAATCGTCGCTCGCGCTTCTGGAAATCCACGATCGCGTCGTAGAGCTGTCGACGACGAAAAACAGGCCAATAGTCGTTGGTCACATAGAACTCGCTGTAAGCAAGTTCCCAAAGCAGAAAATTGCTGACGCGGTATTCTCCCCCCGTCCGGATGAGAAGATCCGGCTCCGGAAACTCACCCGTCGACAGGGAGCGCGTGATGAGGTCTTCAGTAATCTGCGATCCTTCGAGTCGTCCCTCACGAACGTCGGCGGCGATCTTCTGGACGCACCGCGTCAGATCCCACCGCCCGCTATAGCTCAACGCGAGTACCAGTGTCAATCCGGTGTTCGCACGCGTCAGATGTATGGCGTCGAGCACTTCGTCGGCAACATCCTTGGGAAGAAGGGAAAGATCGCCGATGGCCTTCAGCCGGACGCCGTTGCGGTGCAGCCGATCCCGCTCATCTCGGAGCGCGTGCACGAGCAGGCGCATCAACACCGAGATCTCATCCGTCGGACGCTTCCAGTTCTCCGTGGAGAACGTGTAGAGCGTAAGGTATTGAACGCCCAGCTGTCCGCAGGCCTCAACGATGTCACGGACCGAGTTCACCCCCTCCTTGTGGCCGGCCACGCGGGGGAGCTTGCGGCGCTTTGCCCAACGGCCATTGCCATCCATGATGATCGCCAGATGGCGGGGAATCGGACCGCCGGCAATGAGTTCCTGCTGGTGCTTCTTGTCTATTCCGCTGGCTTTCTGGGAAATCACGCTGGTCCATCAATGAAGGTGCAGTTAAAAATTTAAGGCTTTTTGGCCCCAATGTCAAAGAATTGAGCGGAATTCACGCTTTCTTGACTGCCCCTCCAATAATGGTTATATTGAGGTTGGAAACTTTCGCCCGACCCTGGTCGTTCCGACTACAAGAGTTCGGACGTTCCCATTCAACGCTTTGTTCCAAAGAAAAGGCCGTATCGATGGAAGGAAATTTCTCCAATCGCGTTCAGGATGTGATTCGCCTCAGCCGTGAGGAGGCCCTGCGCCTCGGGCACGACTACATCGGCACCGAGCATCTCTTGCTCGGCATCATCCGTGAAGGAGAAGGGATTGCCGTTAAGATCCTGCGGAATCTCGGTGTCGACCTTTACAAACTCAAGAAAGCCATCGAGGATACGGTCCGGACTTCGGGCGGAACTCTCACCATCGGCAACATCCCCCTGACCAAGCAAGCCGAGAAGGTCCTCAAGATCACCTATCTCGAAGCGAAGCTCTACAAGTCGGACGTCATCGGCACGGAACATCTCCTCCTGTCCCTTCTGCGCGACGACGACAATATCGCCGCCCAGCTGCTCCATCAGTTCAACGTACATTATGACGTTGTCCGGAACGAGCTGGACAACATCATTTCGGGCAAGCCTTCCTCCCCCCCGGGAGGAGCAGGCGGCCACCAACAGCAGGAGAAAAAGCAGGAAAAGTCGAAAACCCCCGTCCTGGACAACTTCGGCCGCGATTTGACAAAGCTGGCGGTCGAGGACAAGCTGGACCCGATCGTCGGCCGGGAAAAGGAGATCGAACGTGTCGCCCAGGTCCTGAGCCGGCGGAAAAAGAACAATCCTGTTCTCATTGGCGAGCCGGGCGTTGGGAAATCCGCCATTGCCGAGGGGCTGGCGCTGCGCATCGTGCAAAAGAAGGTGTCGCGAGTTTTGCACGATAAGCGCGTGGTAACGCTTGACCTCGCCGCTCTGGTTGCCGGGACGAAGTACCGGGGCCAATTCGAAGAGCGGATGAAGGCCGTGATGAATGAATTGGAGAAGGCGAAGGACGTCATCTTGTTCATCGACGAATTGCACACCATCGTCGGAGCGGGGGGCGCGAGCGGTTCTCTCGACGCCTCGAACATGTTCAAGCCGGCCCTTGCCCGGGGCGACCTGCAATGCATCGGCGCAACCACCCTCGACGAATATCGGCAGTACATCGAAAAGGACGGCGCGCTCGACCGCCGGTTCCAGAAGATCATGGTCGATGCGACCACGGTGGATGAAACCATCCGCATCCTCCAAAACATCAAGCAGAAATACGAAGAGCATCACGGCGTCCGATACTCCGAGACCGCCATTGAAGCCGCGGTCCGCCTGAGTGACCGCTACATCACCGACCGGCATCTTCCGGACAAGGCGATCGACGTGCTCGATGAAGCCGGAGCACGCATCCATCTCGCGAACATCAAGGTTCCGAAGGAAGTTCTTACGCTTGAGGAGGAGATCGAGAAGATCCGACAATCGAAGAACCAGGTTGTCAAGAATCAGAATTTCGAGGAAGCGGCGCGTCTGCGGGATCTGGAGAAGAAACTGCTGAGCGACCTTGAGATCGCCAAACGCGAATGGGAATTGAAGGCGCAGAGCACCGTCTACGACGTGAACGAGGAGGATTGTGCAGCCGTCGTCTCCATGATGACGAACATCCCAGTACAGAAGGTGGCGCAGAGCGAATCCGACAAGCTGCTGATCATGGACAAAGCGTTGACCGCCATGGTCGTCGGTCAGGACGAGGCCATTACGAAGTTAACAAAGGCGATTCGCCGAGCGCGCGCAGGATTGAAGGACCCAAAACGTCCCATCGGCTCGTTCATCTTCCTGGGTCCAACCGGCGTCGGAAAGACCGAGCTCGCGAAGGCCCTCGCCCGGTACATGTTCGATTCGGAAGAAGCCCTCATCCGCATCGACATGAGCGAGTACATGGAAAAGTTCGCGGTCTCTCGTCTCGTGGGCGCCCCTCCGGGTTATGTCGGATACGAAGAAGGGGGACAGCTCACCGAAAAGGTGCGGCGGAAGCCGTATTCCGTGGTCCTGCTCGACGAGATCGAAAAGGCCCACCCGGACGTCTTCAATATTTTGCTGCAGGTGTTGGACGACGGGATCCTCACGGACAGTCTCGGCCGTCGCGTGGACTTCAAGAACACCGTGCTGATCATGACGTCGAATGTCGGTTCCCGCGACATCAAGGTGACCGGCGGCATGGGATTTTCGACCGACACGCATGCCGACAAATACAAGACGATGAAATCCGGCATCGAGGACGCATTGAAGCGCGTGTTCAATCCGGAGTTCCTGAACCGGGTCGACGACACGATCATCTTCCACCAACTCGAACGGGAACATATCATCAAGATCATCGACATCACGGCCAAGGATCTGTTCGGCCGCATGACATCGATGGGGATCTCGATCGAACTATCCAACGATGCAAAGGAATTCCTCGCGGACAAGGGATTCGATCCGGCGTTCGGCGCCCGACCGTTGCGCCGAGCCGTGATGAAGTATGTGGAAGATCCCCTCGCCGAGGATATCCTCAAGGGCAGGTTCGTATCGGGGAGCAAAGTCCTCGCGACCCTCGACGCAGAAAAGCAGGAACTCAAGTTCGTCGACGCGGGGAAGGCGGATTCGCCGGAGGTGCCTCAGCAGGGTGAATCGGTCACCGGTGTCAACTGATGCCGGAGCCAATTGTCGATCTTGAACTCTGATGAATGGTCATGCTGAGACTGTCGAAGCATGACTCAGCGCCCCGGCTTTCGTCGGGGCGTTTCTATTTATGAGCAACGCAGCCCAATTCCGCTACATCCTCTTCTACAAGCCGTACGGCGTCCTGTCGCAATTCACCGCGGACGGAAGATGGGACTCCCTTGCCTCCTTCGGTCCATTCCCCCCTGATGTCTATCCCGTCGGCAGGCTGGACGCGGACAGCGAAGGGCTCCTCCTCCTGACGAACGACAACCGACTCAAGCACCGCCTGACCCATCCGCGGTTCGAGCATCCAAAGACCTATCTCGTGCAGGTCGAACGCATGCCGAATGAATCCGCATTGGAGCGTCTTCGTCGCGGCGTGATGATCGAAGGAAGACAGACATTGCCTGCGGACGTTCGACTGCTGGAGAATGAGCCGGACATTCCTCCGCGTCCTATCCCCATCCGCTTCAGAAAGACCGTTCCCACGGCATGGATAACGATCACGATCCGGGAGGGACGGAATCGCCAGGTCCGGAAGATGACGGCAGCGGTCGGGCACCCGGCCCTTCGGTTGATTCGCACTGCCATTGGGGACTACTCGATCAAGGGTTTGAAACCCGGGGGATGGATAGAGGCTGGGAAAAAGTAAACCCCGGCGCTCACCAACGCCGGGGTTTAAGGGAGGCTACTACGAACTCACCCGATTCTCCTCAGACGAGTAAGTTCAATTATCAGAACAGGTGACCCCCGAATTTTGTTCCCGACATGCCAACTTTTTTCCTCCCCAGACCTACGTTTTTTTGCTGTTTTTTTCGAAATCTTTGTTACTTTGGCTCCGAAGTAATAATCACTCACCAACCCTCTTCCTGGAGACCTCTATGGCCGACACGATCACCATCACCGACAATCGGACAGGCAAGCAGTATGACCTCCCGATCGAGCATGAGACGATTCGCGGCATTGACCTGCGCAAGATCAAGGTAAAGGATGACGACTTTGGTCTGATGGTCTATGATCCGGCGTTCATGAACACGGCCTCCGTGAAGAGCAAGATCACCTTCATCGACGGCGATAAGGGCATCTTGCGCTATCGCGGGTATCCGATCGAGCAGTTGGCCGAGAAGTGCACCTCGTTTCTCGAGGTCGCCTATCTGGTGCTGAAGGGAGAACTCCCCAACAGGCCGCAATTGGACACATTCCGGTCGAACATCAAGCACCACACGTTCGTTCACGAGAACATCAAAAAACTCATGGAAGCGTTTCGGTATGACGCACATCCCATGGGGATGTTCATCAGCACGATCGCGGCGCTCTCGACGTTCTACCCCGAAGCCAAGAACATCTTCGACGAGGCAGACCGACAGAAACACATCCACCGACTCATCGCAAAAGTGCCGACAATCGCGGCGTTCGCGTACCGGCATTCAAAGGGACTGCCGTACATCTATCCCGACAACGACCTGACGTACGCCGGCAATTTTCTTACCATGATGTTCCGGATGAGTTCGGAACAGTTCAAGGTCAACCCGGTGCTGGAGCATGCATTGACCGTCCTGTTCATTTTGCATGCGGACCACGAACAGAATTGCAGCGCAAATACGATGCGCAGCATCGGCAGTTCGTATGTCGACCCCTATTCTGCGACAGCCGGAGCGGCGGCGGCGTTGTGGGGCCCGCTGCACGGCGGCGCGAACGAAGCGGTCATCCACATGCTCGACGAGATCGGTTCGATCGACAAGGTTCCCGGCTTCATCAAGGACGTGAAGGAAGGCAAGGGAAGCCGCCTGATGGGATTCGGGCACCGCGTCTACAAGAACTATGACCCGCGCGCGAAGGTGATCAAGAAGCTGGCGTATGAGGTCTTCGAGGTGACGGGAAAGAATCCGAAACTCGACATCGCACTCGAGCTTGAACGCATCGCGCTGGAAGACGAATACTTCGTCAAGCGGAAGCTTTATCCGAACGTCGATTTCTATAGCGGCTTGATCTACCAGGCGATGGGATTCCCGCTCGACTTCTTCCCGGTGCTGTTCGCCATTCCGCGTACGGCCGGATGGCTCACGCAATGGGAAGAACACATCCTCGACCAGGAGCAGAAGATCGCCCGTCCGCGGCAGATCTTCCTGGGTTCCGGCGAACGGGATTGGCTCCCCATCGAAAAGCGGAAGTAGGCCTTCTTCCACGGCTTCCCGCCGCTCTCTTCCGGCGGGAAGCCGTCTTATCAACCCCGCCATGGCGAAACGACATCCGGCGCTCATCCCCCTCGCACGAGAGCACCATGATGCCCTGCTTCTCGCCGTCCGTTTGCAGCAGGGACGCCGCGCATTACTCCGCCTCTGGTCGCACGATCCGCTGACGCAGGCCAAGCTCGTCGCCACATTCTACCGCTCCAACCTCCTGCGCCATTTTCGCGCAGAAGAGGAGATTCTGTTTCCCTTGATCGAGAAGCACACACCGGTACAGCGAACCCTGCTCAATACGCTACTCGACGACCATCGGTGGTTCCATCACGCGGTTGAGGAGATCGAAGGGG